>CAYPUM010000238.1:0-6258 GCA_964413545.1 uncultured Roseibacillus sp.
CGGAACAGGTTTGCCGGCGACCTCCTCCGCCACCCGCAGAATCTCGAGAACCGAAATGCCCGCGCCCGTGCCGAGGTTGAAGGCGTCGGATTCCCCGCGTTCCACGAGATCGTCAAGGGCCGCCACATGGGCGGCGGCAAGATCCTCGACGTGGATGTAGTCGCGAATGCAGGTGCCGTCCGGCGTGTCGTAGTCGGTCCCGAAAACCCGGAGCTTCTCGCGCTGCCCGCGAATCGCCATCAGAACCAGCGGAATGAGATGCGTTTCCGGGTCGTGATCCTCCCCGATCCGGCCGTCGAGCGCCGCTCCGCTGGCATTGAAATACCGCAGGTTGACCGACTTGAGACCCCAGGCGCGGTCGCAGTCGCGAAGCGCCTGTTCGAGCATGTGTTTCGAGCGGCCATACGGATTGATCGGACGCTGGGGATGGCCCTCGGGGATGGGGACCTTTTCGGGCATGCCATACGTGGCGCAGGTCGACGAAAAAATGAAACGCCGGCAGCCATGTTCCCGCATCACGGCCAGCAGGTTCAACGGGGCCGCGAAGTTGTTCCGGTAATACTTCAGGGGATCCCTCACCGACTCCCCCACCTCGATGAAGGCCGCGAAATGCATCACGCCCTCGATGCCATGCGCCCCGAAAAGCGCCTCCACCACCGCCGCGTCGCCGACGTCCCCCTCGACCAGCACAACCTCCCCGTCGACGATCGCCTCCCGGTGACCGTATGCAAGATTGTCCAGAACCACCACCTCGTGCCCCGCTGCAACGAGCTGGCGCACGGTGTGAGAGCCGATGTACCCCGCGCCGCCGGTGACAAGAATCTTCATGGTATGATCGAAACGGTTGATACTCCCCTGCGGACATCCTAACAGGTGAATCCGGCCCGCACCGCCGCACAGACCGATTCGATCTCCTCGCACCCGAGGTAAGGGTTCATCGGCAGACTGAGCCCCCGGGCCGCAACGCGCTCCGTCACCGGAAAATCCCCCGCCCGATGGCCGAGACCGGCGAAGACCGGTTGCAGATGCAAGGGACGGGCATAGTAACTGACGGCCGGGATGCCCGCTTCCCCCAGCGCGGCCCGCAGGGCGTCGCGATGCTCGCAGAGAATGGTATACTGCGCATACACCGAGGTGTTGCCTTCCGCAACGTGCGGGAGGCCCACCCCGGCCCCTTCCAGCCGCGCGTTGTATGCGGCGGCCACTTCCCGGCGCTTCGCAATCTCTTCGTCAAAAAGCCCCAGCTTGGCAAGGACCACCGCCGCTTGCAGGGTGTCAAGGCGGCCGTTCAGACCGAGGATCGGATGCCGGCGCCCCTCCGCCTCCCCGTGATTGCGGATGCGGCGCATGACACGCGCAAGGTCGTCATCAGCGGTGAACACGGCGCCGCCGTCTCCGTAGCAGCCAAGCGGCTTCGAAGGGTAGAACGACGTGCACCCGATCGTGGAGAGGCCGCCCGAGCGCCGGCCGTGGTGCGTCGCCCCGAACGACTGCGCGGCATCCTCGATCACCGGCAGGCCCCCGCGGTCCGCCGCCACCCGGTTGATGGCGGTCAGGTCCGCAGGCTGCCCGAATATGCTCACCGGCACGATGGCGCGCGTCTTGGCGGTGACGGCCCCCTCGAGCTTCGCGGGGTCCATGTTCCAGGTCCGCGGATCGACATCGACAAACACCGGCCGGGCCCCCAGCAGGGCGATCACCTCCGCCGTCGAGATCCATGTGTAGGGAACCGTGACCACCTCGTCCCCCGGACCAACCCCCAGAGCCATCATCGCAATCAGGAGCGCGTCCGTCCCGCTCGACACCCCGACGCAGTGCTTCACCCCCGCGTAGCCCGCAAGGCGCGCCTCGAGTTCCTCCACCTCGGGACCCAAAATGTACCGGCCATGCGCGAGAACCTCCGCAATCCGGCGGTCAAGTTCGCCCCGGATGCGAAGCTGCTGGGACTTGAGGTCAATGAACTCCATCGGACCCGGATTCCTACACGATCATCCCGGCCCCCACCGTCTCGTTCGTCCCGGGATCCACGAGGACAAACGAGCCGGTCTGCCGGTTTCTGCGATAGGAGTCGTGAAGCAGCGGCGCCGCCGTGCGCAGACTGACGCGGCCGATCTCGTTCAGGTTGAACGACTCGACGTGCTCGATCTTGTGCAGCGTGTTGATGTCAACCTGATACCTGATCTCGCGCACCACCGCCTTCGTTTCAAGGGTCGTGTGGCGGAGAATGAACTTCGCGCGGGCCGGCATCGGTCTCTGTGAAAACCAGCAGATCATGGCTTCGATGTCCTGACCCATCTTCGGAAGGTTGTTGGGCTTCGCAATCATGTCGCCGCGCGAAATGTCGATCTCGTCGTGCAGCGTCACGCAGATCGATTGCGGCGCGAAGGCCTCCTCGATCTGCCCGTCCGCGGTGTGAATCGCCAGAATCTGCGTCGTGAATCCCGACGGAAGAACCGTCACATCATCCCCCGGCTTGAACACCCCGCCCGCCACCCGGCCCGCATAGCCCCGGAAATCGTGCCATTGGTCGCTCTGGGGCCGGATCACCCACTGCACCGGAAACCGCGCGTCCACATGGTTCTCCTCCCCGCCCACGTAAACGTTCTCAAGATGATAGAGCAGCGAGGGCCCCTCATACCACGGCGTCCGGGCCGACCGCTCGACGATGTTGTCGCCGTTGAGAGCCGAGATCGGAATGGTCTGAATGCCGACGATGTTGCCGAGGCGCGAGGCGAAAGCCTCGTAGTCCTTCACGATCTGCTCGTAGACGTCCTCCCGGTAGTCGACAAGGTCCATCTTGTTGACCGCCACGATGACGTGCTGAATGCGCAGGAGGTTCGCAATGAACGAATGCCGTTTGGTCTGCTCGATCACCCCCTTCCGGGCGTCCACCAGGATGATCGCGAGATTCGCGGTCGAGGCGCCCGTCACCATGTTGCGGGTGTACTGGATGTGCCCCGGCGTGTCGGCGATGATGAACTTCCGCTTCGGCGTCGCAAAGTATCGATACGCCACGTCAATCGTGATCCCCTGCTCGCGCTCCGCCCGCAGCCCGTCGGTCAGAAGCGCAAGGTTCACGTTCTCGTCGCCCCGCTTCCGGGAACTCTCCTCGACCGCTTCCAGTTGGTCCTCGAAAATCGATTTGCAGTCGTAGAGCAGCCGCCCGATGAGCGTCGACTTTCCGTCGTCCACGGAGCCCGCAGTGGTGAATCGCAACAGGTCCATCTCAGAAATACCCCTCCTTCTTCCGGTCCTCCATCGAGGTTTCGGAACGCTTGTCATCGGCCCGGTTGCCGCGCTCGGTCTGCCGGGCCGCGGCGACCTCCTCGATGATCTTGTCGATGGTGTCGGCGGTCGATTCCACCGCCCCGGTGATGGTGGCGTCACCCATCGTGCGAAACCGGATCATCATTTTCCGGGCGCTCTCCCCGTCCCGGGGGACCACGAATTCCGAGACCGCGAGGATCACGCCGTTTCTGACGACGACGTCGCGCTCGTGGGCGTAGTAGAGGCTCGGCAGAACGATTCCTTCCCGCCTGATGTACATCCAGATGTCCATCTCCGTGAAGTTCGACAACGGGAAGATCCGGAAGTGTTCGTCGTGGTGCTTGCGGCCGTTGAAAAGATTCCAGAGTTCCGGGCGCTGATTCTTCGGGTCCCACTGGCCGAAATCGTCGCGATGCGAGAAGAAGCGCTCCTTGGCGCGGGCCTTCTCCTCGTCGCGGCGCCCGCCTCCGAGTGCCGCGTCGAACCCGTGCTCTTCGATCGTGTCGAGCAAGGTGGTGGTTTGCAGCCTGTTGCGCGAAGCGTTCGCTCCGGTTTCTTCTTTCACCCGCCCCGAGTCGATCGAGCGCTGCACCGAGCCCACCACCAGGCGCGCCCCGAGTTCCCTGACAAAGTCGTCCCGGTACGCGATGGTCTCACGGAAGTTCTGGCCGGTATCAATGTGCACCAGCGGAAACGGCAGCCGAGCCGGCCAGAACGCCTTCCGCGCCAGCCGCGCCATCACAATGGAATCCTTCCCGCCGGAAAACAACAGGGCCGGGTTCTCAAACTGGGCCGCCGTCTCACGCAAAACGAAAATCGCCTCCGCTTCCAGTTGGGCAAGATGACTCAGATGATAGTCCGGCATGAATTCGATGGTCCGTGGGGTGGGGGGCGGCGAACGTGAGCGACTTCACGCCTTCCGGTCAAGCCCGGGGAGAGGCTCCGGCTATTTCTCGATCCGGTACTCCCTGCGGCCCTGCATTTGCGAAACGATGCGCCCGGCAAAGGCGGTGTTGTTGACGAGGTAACGCTTCCAAAGCCGCCGGGGTTCCATGCAGAGCCGGAAAAACCACTCAAGGCCGCTCCGCCGCATCCAAAGCGGCGCTTGCCGGACCTTGCCAACGTGAAAGTCGAAGGCCGCCCCCACCCCCAGCATCACGAAGCCATGCGGCCACCCCCGGCAAAGCTCCGGATGACGACGCAGAAAACCGTGCATGAAACGCTCCTGCTTGGGCGTGCTCAGACCGACCCAGAAAAAATGCGGCCGCTTCCTCCCGAGATCCTCCGCCAACTCCTCCTCTTCCGGCGCCGTGAGTTCCCGAAACGGCGGCGCCACCGCGCCCACCACCTCCGCCCCGGGAATGCGTTCCCGCAGAACCTCCGACAGCCGCCGCGCCACCCCCTCCCCCGCGCCGTAAAGATAGTGCCGGTGCCCCGTCCCGGCGCTGCGCCGGAAAACCTCCATCATCAGATCAGGGCCATAAACCCGCTCCACCCCCCCGAATCCATTCCAGCGCGCCAGCCAGACCATCGGCATCCCGTCCGGAGTGCTCAGATACGAGCGGTTGTGAATCCGGCGCAATTCGGGGTCCCGCTGCGATTCCATCACCCCGTGCACCCCCGTCACCGTCACAAATCCGCTGAAACCGGGCCGCGCCGCCCCCTCGATCACTTTCTCGACCGCGCTCGCCAGCGTCAGGGTGCTTATTCCCACCCCCAGCACGTTGCAGCGTTCCTCTGCCATCGTGCCTCCTCAGGTTCCATGCCGGTTCGGCACGCTGCCGCCCTTGGTCGATTGCCCCCGTCCAAGAGCAAAACCACTCGAAAAAAGATACCGCACGTTGTTCCGGGAAGGGTCCAAAAACCCGATCGCTCGCAAGAGCAGAACCCACCGCAGGCCTGCGTTCAACAAAAAATGAACTGCTTAAACCCTCCTGACCAGCCCTCCATATTCGGGACGCGGATGCCTCGGCAGAAGCAACGAGAAGAGATCGACGTCGACCGGTTGCTCCTGCCCGAGAAACTCGACGAAAATGCGCACCCGTTCTTCGGCCGGTTTGACCTCGATGACGTGTCCCATCATCCCCCGGAGCGGGCCGGCCGCAATCTCGACTTCGTCACCCGGCGAAACCGCCGGACCAATCGTGATCACCTCTCTTCCTCCGGACGACTGTTCGCGCGACAGTTCCCGGCGAAGATCCTCCACAAAGGAGTTCGGGACGGTCGGAATGCGGTCTCCAAACCGCAGAATCCGGGTGACTCCCTTCGCGTAACTCACCGCCCTCTCATTCTCGGCCAAGTCAAACCGCGCCAGCAGGTAGCCCGGAAACAGAGGCTCGATCCACCACACTTTGCCGCGGCGGGTCACTTTCTTGTAGCGCAGCCGGGGGCACACGACGTCCACTCCGTCGATTTCGCGCAGAGAGGCTGCCGCCAAGTGTTCCCGCTTGGTCTGCGTGCGCAGACAATACCACGCCACATCGCTGAGGTCGTATATCATAAGCTACTCACCGAGAACTCGTTGCAATAAGGGAAGAACCAGCTTGGCCTGCTTCGCCCAGTGCTCCATGCGCGCAATCCGTTGCTGGTAGAACGCTCGCAATTCCGGATCCGCTTCCTCCTGAACCAAGGTGGCGATCATGCGCAGCTTCTCCTCACCGCTCTGCAGGTGCGGGCGGACCTGCTCCCGAATGAACCCGCCCACCAGCTTCTTCAGGTTCACGTCCGCTTCGTAGTAGCTCCGGCGGGCGTCACCCGTGTGCACCTCGCGAATCGCGCCCAACGTCCGCAAAACCCGCAACCCTTGGCTCGCCGACCCCTTCGAGATCCGCAACTGCCTCACCAGATCGTCCAGCGACAAATCCTCCCGCGAGATCAAAAACAACCCGTAAATCTCGCCAATCGACTTCGGCAACCCCACCACCCGCATCCCATCCGCACACAGATTGATGATCTGTTGCTCGATCTCCGAGAGCGATTCGGAGCTGATCG
>CAYPUM010000239.1:0-6192 GCA_964413545.1 uncultured Roseibacillus sp.
ACGGCCTCATCGTCACCAAACTCGACGGCTCCGGCAAAGGCGGCGTCGCGGTCTCCATCCAGCAAGACCTCCAAATCCCCCCGCGCTTCATCGGCACCGGCGAGAAACCCGACGACTTCGACGCCTTCTCAAGGGAGGATTTCGTCAACAAACTCCTCTGAACAAACCGCCAATCCCGCCGGCCGCCTCCATCCCGATCTTCCCCCGCAGAATCACTTTGAAACAATGCCAAACCTCGAGCAGAGTCTGCCACCAGAAGGGCAACCGCGCCGCCCACAAGGATTGGAAGGACGGCATCGTGGCCCGGAAGCAATCCTGTTCCCTCTACTGAACCCGAACCCACCCGCGCCATGAAGCACGCCGTCACCGCCGCCCGCATCCTCCTCGGGCTCATGTTCATCGTCTTCGGAGCGAACTTCTTCCTGAAGTTCCTCGCCGTTCCACCCGCCGAGGGCGCGGCCGCCGCCTTCATGGGCGCCCTTGCCGCTTCGGGTTACCTCGCGGTGGTGAAGATCCTCGAGATCCTCGGAGGAGCGCTCACCCTCAGCGGACGCTTCACCCCGCTGGGACTTCTCATCCTCGGCCCCATCGTGGTGAACATCATCCTCTACGACCTCTTCCTGGTCCGCGCCTTCAATCCCCCCGGCGCCGCGGCGGCCCTCCTGTCACTCTTCCTCATGGCCGCCTACCGGCGCAGCTTCGCCAGCCTTCTCGCCAAACCCCGGCTTCAACCCGCCTGACCCCCTGCCTCCATTGTCATCGGCACCACCAGCCTGGACGACGCAGTCAAGAGGACCGTGAATGGTCTGCCGCAGGACCACCTCGGGCTCCCATCAGGTGTTCGAGGACGAGGCCTTCGAGGCCTTCGTAATCCCGGTCGGCGATGAGGGCCGCTTCGGCGGACTTGTCGAAGGAGCGGACCTTCTCGACGAGGATCTCGAAGAAGCGCTTGCTGTTGGCGAGGTGGCGCGTCTGGTGTTCCGGCCGGGTCGTGCGAAGCGCCTTGACGTCGAGGCCGACCCAGTAGCCCTTGCCGGCGTAGTCGTACTCTTCGAGGACGCGCACCTGGTTGAAGGCGGCGCGGAGGTTGGCCGCCCCGAAGGACTTGTCCTCGTCGAACTTGAGACCGTTCTGGTCGTTGAGATGCACCGACCAGAGCTTGTCAAAGGCGAGCGCGTAAGCCATCTCGTCGGAGGGATCCAGTCCCGCCAGGACGGCGTGGGCGGTCTCGATCAGGCCCCCGCAGCGCTCCGGCGCGATGCTTCGGCTGCCAAGGTGAAGGGCATGGCCGATGGTGGGAATGTAGGCGTGGTCCATCGGCTCGTTCGGCTTGGGCTCGATCAGGATCTTCATGTCGGGATGGTGCCCAAGCATGAGGTTGAGGGCGTCGAGCAACTGCGCGTGGGCCACCCGGGCGTTCTTCGATTCCCGGATGTAGGTGCCTTCGCGCGCCAGCCAGAGGACGATATACCCGGCACCGACGGCGGCGGCGATGTCCATGCTCAACCTGGCCCGGTCAATGGCGTATTGTCTTTCGGCGGCGTTGTTGGAGGTATAGGCGCCGTCGATGGTGCGGGGGTCCTCCCAAAGTCGCGGTCCCACGAACTCCGCCACCAGTCCGTGGTCGCCCAGGAGGGTCTTGAGCTCCGCCGCCTTGCGCAGCACCTCGGCATTCGAGAGACGGCCGAGGTCGGGCACGGCATCGTCGTCGTGAAGCTGCACACCGTCGAAGCCGAGTTCCTTGTACATCTTCAGCTTCCCGGTGAACGCGACGGTGTTCCGCACCGGCGGGCCGAATGGGTCGGCCCCCTCATGGATGTTCCATGGGCCGAATGAGAATCGATAGGATGCGTTGCTCATGGTGACGGTCGGCGGTCCGGAGCGATATGACAGGAACACTCCACCATGGCACGGATATTCTCGAAGGGAAACGTCCCGTCGTCCCCGTCGGCGGCATTCCGGTTCTCCCCCCCGCCGGGCCGGCGGTCTGCTTCCGCGTCCACGAGGAGCCCGCATGACGCGAAACCGGCAGTCCTTTCAGTTCGCCCCATATGACGCCAGAGGAGGCCCCCGTGTGGAGTGCGGTGGCAGGCGAGGAACGAGCTGCTTGCCCGTCGCAGCCCGCAGCCGTTCGACAGGCTCAGGCCCTGAGCTGCGTCGAAGGGGGCGAAGCCGGGCGACAACGCTTTGGCGGATCGCGGTCCGTCCCCCCACAAAGCCCCGCCGCCGTCCCCGGCGTCACTCCGCCGGCGCACTGCAGAGGGACGCCTCCCCGGCGAAAGATCGCTCCTGCTCGCACGGTAGGACTCGACGGATCGACATGAAACGCACAACGAAATCACAGTTGGCGGCCATTCCCGCCGCCGCATTGACGCTGGCCCTCTTCCCCGCCTGCACGGGACTCGCCTTCGCGGCCGATCCGGCCCGGGAGATGATCGAAAAAAGCGGCATCAGCGGAGGCTTCATCGTGCATGTCGGTTGCGGCGGCGGCAAACTCACAGCCGATCTCAGGCTCAGTGACGCGTATGTCGTGCACGGGCTTGACACCGACCCCGGGAAGATCAAGCAGGCAAGGACGCGGTTCAGCTCGGTCTCCCACGACGGACACCTCTCCGCAGCGGTGTTCGACGGCAGGAACCTCCCCTATATCGACAACCTCGTCAATCTGGTGATCGTCGGGAATGGCAAGTGGCAGGGGTCGAGCGAGGAGATAACTAGAGTCCTCGCGCCCGGGGGCAGGCTTCTTGTGCAGGAAATCCTGCGTCCCGGGCCCCGGGGCCTGATACCTCAATCTGCGGCGCCAGAAGGCTGGCATGCCTACCTCAAAGACGTGCCGGCGGAGATCGACGAGTGGACCCATTATCTTCACGGGCCTGACGGGAACACCGTGAGCAAGGACAAGGCGATCAAGCCCCCGATATCACACCTCCAATGGCGAGGGAGTCCGCGGTTCTCCCGGCATCATGACAAGTCAGGCACCCACCTCGCGGGCTGCGTCACGGCGAACGGACGCATCTTCTACATGATAGACAACGGCCCCAGGGCGTCGGTCCTGTGGCCTCCGAAGTTCGAACTGGTCGCAAGGGACGCCTTCAACGGAGTCATCCTTTGGAGGAAGGAGCTGACCGAATGGCTGAATCACCTCGCATACAACGTCAAGGAAGGCCCGGCGGTCATTCCAAGGCGGCTGGTGGCAATCAAGGACTGCGTCTATGCGACGCTCGGCATCCACGAACCGGTCTGCAAGCTCGATGCCCCCACCGGTGAGACGCTTCGTGTTTACGAGGGCACCGGCAGGACCGAGGAGATCATCCTCGACGATGGCGTGCTCTATCTCATCGTGAATCCCAGCCTCGACACCAATCCCCAGAAAGAGCCCAGAAACCCAAAGAAGGTGGTGGCCGTCAATGAGAAGGATGGGACTGTCCTCTGGCAGACTGAGCTGTCGTGGATCGCTCCCGCCACCCTGACCTTGGGCGGCGACACAGTGTTCGTGTGCAATGGCCCGAAGATTGTCGGCCTTGATCGCACGTCCGGAAAGGAACGCTGGAAATCCCGGGACCTGCCATGGCGCGACAAGAGATTCCCGACCTATTTTGCGCCTACCCTTGTCGCGGCCCCCGGCGGGGTTCTCTACGCAGGTGGCGAGAACTGGAGGGAGCACGCCGGCAGCGCGGGCCTCCTGACATTCCTCAACGAGGAGGACGGCTCCGTCAGATGGCAGGCGCCGCATTTGCCTTCCGGGTACCAGTCTCCCCAGGACATATTCGTCATCGACGGCCTCGCATGGTGCGGAAGTCTCAACTCCAAGCCCGGCGAGTTCGACGCGCGATACCCCGAGGTAGCTCCCAGTACCGGAGAGTTCGTGGGGTACGATCTCAAGACGGGCCGGCTCGTCAAAAGCATATCTCGTGACGAGGACAGCTACTGGTTCCATCACAGATGTCACCGCGCCAAAGCGACCCGGGATTTCTTCCTGACTTCACGGACGGGAATCGAGATCATCGACAGGCACAGCGGTCACTGGAACCTGCATCACTGGGTGCGCGGCGCCTGCCTCTACGGGATCATGCCCGCAAACGGCCTCATCTACGCGCCACCGCATCCCTGCGCCTGCTATCCCGAGGCCAAGTTGTCCGGATTCAATGCGCTCTCGGGACCGCGGACGATGCCGGATGCCGGATCCGGACCGCGGAACCGGCTCGTCAAGGGACCGGCCTGCACCGAGGTTTCCGGTTTCGGTTCTCAGGTTTCCGCGTTGTCATGGCCGACGTTCCGTGGCAACGCCGCGAGGGACGGATCGACTTCCGAGCCCGTCAGGGGCGGGCTGAACAAGAAGTGGGAAGTCCAACTGGGCGGCAAACTCACCCAGCCGGTCGCCGCAAACGGAAAACTCTACGTCGCTTCGGCTGCGGAGCACACGATCACCGCAATCGACCAGGAGGATGGAAGAGTCCACTGGAAGTTTGTCGCGGGCGGGCGGATTGACTCTCCTCCCACCTGTTACAAGGGCGCCCTTCTGTTCGGCTGTACGGATGGTCATGTCTATTGCCTGCGGGCCTCTGATGGCGAACTGGCCTGGCAATTCAGGGCCGCTCCGTCCGATCTGCGTCACATGGTCTACGAACAACTCGAGTCGGTCTGGCCCGTCCACGGCGCCGTCCTCGTCCACAAGGATGTTGCCTACGTTACGGCCGGTCGTTCGATGTTTCTCGAGGGCGGAATGTGGATGTATCTCCTGAACCCCCTCACGGGAGAAGTCCTTTCACGTGAGCACATGACAAGCAAGGACCCGGTGACCGGCAGGGAGCTGACGGACTACATCAAGGTCCTGAACATGCCGGCGGCATCCTCCGACATCATGAGCGCCGAAGGAGACAAGGTTTTCATGAGTTCCCAGCCATTCGACCTGCAGGGCAAGCGGAGCAGGGTGCGGCAGTACGACCTCCGCGACCAGAAGAACCCTGACACGCACCTCTTCGCCGCCAACGGAATGCTCGATGCTTCCTACTGGCACCGTGCCTGCTGGCAGTACGGAACCGCCGTGCAGGGCGGACACGGATACGCCACTACCGGCAAGGTGGCCCCCGCGGGCAAGATCATGGTGCTGGACGACAAAAACCTGTATGTCTTCGGCCGCAAACCCGATCTCTGGCGATGGACGGTCCCCACCGAATACAGCCTCTACGCCCTCGATCGCTCGATTCCAAAGCCCAAACCCGACAAGGGGAAGCAGAACCCCCGCAGACACGCCGCAGGTGGATACACCCGGCGATGGAACACTGATATCCCCATCATCGTGAGGGCGATGGTCAAAGCCGGAGAAACCCTCTTCGTCGCAGGTCCCTCCGACATCGTGGATGAGATGAAGACAGCGGGCTTCGCATCCACCAAACTGGAAAAGGTATACGCGAAGCAAGCCTCCCTCTTCGCCGGCAGTGACGGCAGCATCCTCCGGGCCGTGTCGGCCGGGGACGGCACGAAACTCAAGGAAGTCAAGCTCGATGCCATGCCGGTGTTCGACGGAATGATCGCCGCCTCCGGCAGCATCTATCTGTCTGCCACCGGCGGCAAGGTCATCCGCCTCGAGTGAGCGGCCTCCGGTAGAACCGGAGGCTCCGCCAAAGCGGCTGCTTCCATCGATTCCGCTATCCTCGTCCCGACCCTGATCTCGATCCTCGTCCCTCCTCCTCTTCCTCGACAAAGATCGCGATGAAGACCCGCACAAGGATCTCGCGGCGCCTAAAGAACGAAGTTCTCCACAAGGATCATCGCGATCCCCATCAGGGCCCCTCCCGCGATCACCCCCGCGCAGACCGGTTCGAGGTTCTTCACGAAGACCCGGTGCCGCAGGGTGCCCTCACCGGTCCAGTTCCGCCTCGCCAACCAGAACAGGAATGACCCGAGAAACATCGCAAAACAGGTGTGGAAGGGAATCACAAAGGCCAGCCCGATTCCCACTCCGGAGATCCCGAACCGCCCCTTGGTCACAAGCCGGAGGGCCTCGAGCAGAATGCCAAGGATCCCGCCGAACAACGCCGCCCATTGCGCCGAGACCGCCAGTTCGCTGATCCCCTTCGTCAGCAAGCGGGCCACCGCCTCCCAGACCGTGGCAGCCGGCATCGGATACTCGGCCGTGATCAACCCCTGCGGATTACCCTTCAGGAAGACCAGATAGAAGACCGGAACGGA
>CAYPUM010000240.1:0-6191 GCA_964413545.1 uncultured Roseibacillus sp.
CAGGCAAAACCCCGACGGGGTGCAAAGCGGGTGCACAAAGGCGCTCGCCGCATACTTCTCCCCGCCCTCGGGATCATCGAGAGGCTCGATCTGCCAACCGAAGACGACCTTGCCCTCGTCGAGGATCTCGATCCGGTCTTCCTTGCTGGTGACAGAGAACTCCGCCAGCGCCCCCAGCGAACCCACCAACCACACCGCCGCCACCCCGCCCGCTTTGATCAGCATCTCTTTCACTGCCATGAGCCGGCGGCCGGGCCGGTCCCCCCGCACCGCTCGACCCCCCCCGGCGAAACGCCCCCGGCGGGCTTGCCGCGCCGGAGCGAACGATTGGTCCGCGGGCGAGAACGCAATCCTATGCAGCCCGTGGAAGGTGCGAATGCTCCACTCGCGGGCTGGTTCCTTGAACGCATGACAACAGCTCGCCCATCGTGGCTTCCGCCGGCAGAAATGTTGCGCAATCGTGGCCGCTCTCATGGTCCCGCAAGGTCTGCTTTCGTGCATCGACAACCCAGCATGGTAAATCCTCCCCTTCATGGCAAGCCGGACCCCCGAAAACCAACAACCGGCAACCAACAACCAACAACCGGCAACCAACAACCGGCAACCGGCAGGCGCGCCAAGCTTCGGATCGCCCCTTCACCCCCCGGCCGCAAGGGTGACCAACTCGACCTTCGCCCCGGGCTTGACCTCGGTCGTCAGGTGCGCCGACGGCGAGATCGCCCGTCCGTCGAGTTCCACCACCACCGGCCGCCCCGCCAATCCCAGCGCCTCGAGAAGCGCCGCCACCGTCTGCGGCCCCGCCACCGGATGCGGAGCGCCGTTCAACATGATTGTATGACCCGCCGCCATGCCGCTCCCTACTCGCTTCCTTCCGGCACCCCCTCCAAGAGCGCCGAGACCGCCAGCTCGACAAACGTTCCCGGCCCGCCGATGTATTGAATGACGCCCTCCTGATCAAGGACATACACCACCGGGAGCTGCTGCACCCGGTACTTGCGCGTGATGCGGCCCTCCGGGTCGTGGAAGTTCCGCCACGTCACGGTCCCGTTCTTCTTGAGATGCCGCAGGATCCGCGCCGCGTCGGTCGTCACCCCCAGCAACTCCACCGCGGCGCCCTTCTTCCGCTCCTGCAATTCCCTCAACATCGCCAGCCCCCGTTCCGCGTCCCTCATCACCGACCGCCAGAACACCAGAATCACCACCTTGCCGCGGAAGTCGCCCAGCTTCAGCTCCGCGCCCGCCACGTCGCGTCCTTCGATCTCCGGGGCGACCCGCCCCTTGGAAAGATGCATGATGGTGTAAATCTCATCCTCCGCCAGCTCCGCCACCGTGACGTCCCCCACCTTGACATCCGCAGCCTTGATGATGGCCTCCCGCAGTCTCTCGATCCGCCGCTGCATCACCCGGCGCTCGTCGCCGATCTTCTTCAGCAGGATCGCAGCCGCCATCGCCGCCTGCCCCTGCACCTGTTCATCCGGATTGCGATCCGCAATCCGCTCCGCCAATTCAAGGGTTTGCGGGCTCGCCAGCGCCGTCAGCGAGAGGCACAACCGTCCGATCTTCGGACTCCGCAAGTGTTCGTCTTCCAGCGCCTTCAGAATCGTCTCCGCCGGAGAAAGCCCGGTGGCGCCGTCCTCCTCCTCCACCGCAAAATACGGCGCCGTCTCGATCAGCCAGGCCGCGTAGTCCAGCGTCCAGTCCTCCTCCAGCGAAGAACGCAGTTCCGCCCACATCCGCCGCCCGCTTTCCTGCGGGTCCGGACGCCGCTGCCAAACCGCCCGTTGCGCTTCCGGAGTCTCGGCAGCCTGCAAATCGCCCACCCACCGGCCCATTGCCGCCTCATACTCGTCCTTCACCCCGGCCGCCACCCGCGGCGAGCCCGCCCCCGCCACGCCGGAAATCAACAAAATCAAAAGTGCCGGTAAAATCGCCAGTTGCCACATGCCCGCGCCACTCTATCACCTCATCCGCCCCAGCGCCAGAGCCGCGCCGGATCCGTCAGCTTTCCTTCGTCGTCGAACTCCACCCCCTCCTCCCGCAGCAGACGGCGCTTGCGGTCAACCCGCACCCCGCCGCGCTTCCCGGCATACCCGCCAAGACGTCCGTCGGACCGGATGACGCGATGACACGGAACCTCCGGGGCGCGCGGGTTCCGCTTCAGCGCCTGCCCGATCGCCTGCGCCGACCGGCAGCCGAGGCGTTTCGCCACCTCCGCATAGGTCACCACCCGGCCCCGCGGAACCTCCCCCAGCGCCGCATGAACGCGCGCCTCGAACCGCGTCGGCCTCCTCCCGGACAAACTCATCCCTTCCTCCGGCTCTGCTTCGATCTCTTCTTCGCGCCCTTCCGCTTCCGGGACCCGCCGTTCTTCCCGGCCGCGGCCTTCTTCGCCGCCAGCAGCTTCTTCAACTTCGGCCACTGCTCGCGAATCACGATAAATCCCACGCACTTCTCACTGCCGCACCGGCACGGATGATCCTCGTAGTTCTCGATGTCGAACCCGTAGTCGAACGTCAACTCCTCCCCCTCCTCGATGTCCCGGATCGCGTAAACGAAAATCCGCTTCCCCTCGATCCACGACTCGCAGTTCGGATCGCACGAGTGATTGATCAGACGCGCCGTGTTCCACGGGACGTTGCCGTCCACATCCCACTTTTTCGACAGGGTGAATATGTAGACCGCGGCATCGCCCGTCTGGCCCGCGTGCTCCAGTTGCTTCGTGGCCCGGCGCTCGCTCTCCTCCTTGTCGATCTTCTCCCCGACGTATTCGATGATCCGCGTCCCCTCCGGAATCGCCTTCGCGGCATACACCCCGGACCCGTGGATGTGCGAGGAACGCACCTCGCAATACTCGCTCCGGCCGCGCTCCTTCTGTTTCTCGATCTCCCGGCGCTTCCTCGCCGCCTCCTTCAGCGCCTTCGCGCCCTTCTTCCCGCCCTGCTTCTTCTTCGTCGTCGCCATCGCCTCGCCGCCCGCGGCTCACTTCAGCTCTCTCCCGCCCACTCGCGGCATCCCCAGCGCCTCCCGGTCCTCCGGAAGCCCGGGAAAAAACCGGCGCAGTTCCGAAACGCTCAAGCCCGATCCGTCAATGAACGTCCACTCCATCCGCTCCTTGTTCGCAATCGCAACCTGATACCCATACGTCTCGATCTCCTTCTTCACCCCCCGTCTCGGGTCCACCACCTTGAAACGCGACGTCGTCGGCACCAACACCAGCCACTCCGTCAGAATCCGCCTCTGCCCGCCCCCCGCGTCCCCGATCAGCGCCGCCCGCACCTCATGCCCCGCCGCCGGCTGCCCCACCTCCAAATCCAGCAGCGTAATCCCCTTCCGCTGCATCTCCGCCGGCGCCTTCGCCAACCGCTCCAGCAGCTCCTTCATCCCACCCTCCCGCTTCGCCGCTCGCGCCTTCCACCGCGGATACATCTTCTCGATCGAGTAGGCGTAGTTTCCCTCCATGACCTGCGCCGCAAGGGCTTTCGTGGCCTCCGCGGCGCTCTCCAGCACCTCCGGCGGGGCCGATCCCGCCCCGCGGCACACTCCCGTCCCCAGCGCCGCCAACGCCAACCCCAGAAACCCCATGCGTCTCGCAGCCCGCCTCACGTCCCCCCTTGATCCCCCATTCCTCACGCTTCGTCAAGTCTCCCGAAATTCCCACGGTTAGATTAAATGACGAAATCGGTTTTGATCTTTCCTCGCCATTTGGCCTATCCTCTCCAGCCATGGCCAGGCAGGCGTTGGGAAAAGGACTGGGGGCGCTGATCAGAAAGACAGCCAGCGGCGAAAACGCCTCCCTTGCCCCCCCCGCCGCGCCCGGCGGTTCCGATCGCGAGGTCCGCGAGGTTCCGGTCAGCCAAATCGTCCCCAGCCCCCTCCAACCCCGCTCCCGCCTCCCGGACGACGCCCTCGACGAACTCCTCGAGTCGATCCGCCAGCACGGCGTCATCCAGCCCCTCATCGTCCGCAGCGTCAACGGACAACTCGAACTCATCGCCGGCGAACGCCGCTGGCGCGCCTCCCGAAAACTCGGCCTCGAAACCGTCCCCGTCATCGAGCGCGAGGCCACCGACCGCGAGGTCCTCGAAATGGCCCTCGTCGAAAACCTCCAGCGCGCCGACCTCAACCCCATCGAGGAAGGAACCGGATATTCCCGCCTCGCACGCGAGTTCGGCCTCAAACAGGAGGAAATCGCCCAGCGCGTCGGCAAGTCCCGCGCCGCCGTCGCCAACACCATGCGCCTCCTCGACCTCCACGAAGACGTCCAGGACCTCCTCGCCAACGCCCGCCTCACCGTCGGTCACGCCAAGGCCATCCTCGGCATCAAGGACAAACCGCGCCAGCTCGCCGCCGCCGAGGAGGTCATCCGCCGCAAATTCACCGTCCGCCGCACCGAGCAACTCGTCCACGACCTCCAGAACGAGCAGCCCCGCCCCAAACCCCGCCGGCCCGCCAAACACCTCGACCCCGAAACCGAGGCCATGATCGGCGCCATCGTCAACCGCCTCCGCGAACACTTCGCCACCCGGGTCTCCATCCATCACAACTCCGCCGCCAAGGGCCGCATCGAACTCGAATACTACGGCAATGACGACCTCACCCGCATCCTCGACCTGATGCAGGTCCGCCTCGAAGGTCTCTGACCGGCGTCCCTTCCCCGGGAAGCGCCCTCCCCGCGCCCTCCGCGATGACCCCCCGCCCCCTTCCGGCCGTTACCACGATCCTGGTATCTGCAGCCCTCCTCACCTCCTGCGGACGGGAAAAATCCGGGAACCCCGGCCCGCCCGCGGATCTCGAGGGCGCCGACGCCGCCTACCATCACACCCGCGAAATCCTCTCCTTCGGCCCCCGTCCGCCCGGTTCCGCCGCCCTCGCCAAGACCCGCGCCTACCTCGCCGCCCGCCTCCGCGAATCCGGCTGGCAGGTCGCCCGCCAGGACATCGAGGGCCGCGGCCCCCAGGGCCCTCTCACCTTCGTCAACCTCCTCGCCCGCTTCGGCCCCCCCGGCGAACCCGCCCTCTGGACCCGCCCCGTCAAGGGCCTCCTCGGCGCCCACATCGACTCGAAATACTTCCCGGACCGCACCTTCCTCGGCGCCGACGACGCCGCCTCCGCCGCCGGCGTCATCCTCGAACTGGCCCGCCGCCTCGCCGCCCGCCCCGACCACGCCCGGCAACTCGAACTCGTCTTCTTCGATGGCGAGGAAGCCTTCGCCCTCAACATGCCGCCCGCCGAATTCCTCTCCCGCCCCGGATACGACGGCCTCTACGGCAGCCGCTACTACGCCCGCGGCTGGCGCGCCCGGCCCGACAAGCCCGCCTTCGGCCTCATCCTCGACATGATCGGCCACAACGACCTCCGGGTCCGCTACCCCTCCGACTCCCCGCCCCGCCTCGTCGAAGTCCTCCGCCGCGCCGCCCGCCACGAGGGCGTCGCCGACCGCTTCGCCCCAGCCGACACCCCCATCATCGACGACCACGTCCCCCTCAACAACGCCGGCATCCCCACCCTCGACATCATCGGCGACTTCGCCAACGCCCCATGGTGGCACACCGAAAACGACTCCCTCGACCTCGTCTCGAAACAAAGCCTCGACATCACCCTCCGCGTCGTCCAACGCATGCTCGATCACCTCCTCGACCAGCCGTCCTGAAGTTGATCTTCCATCCTCGATCTTCGACCTTCGACCTTCAAACCGCCTCCCAATTTTCCTTGCCACACCCCCCCGCACGGTCTATCTCCCCCTCCCCGCCACCCCACAACGGCTCGGTAGCTCAGTTGGTAGAGCAGAGGACTGAAAATCCTTGTGTCGCTGGTTCGATTCCGGCCCGAGCCACCTCCTGACAGTCAATGAGTTAGAGCGGATTGGAGGCCGAAAAAAAAGTCGCGGCCCGGCGGGCTTGGACACTTCTTGGACACTTCTCGCACCTCGCGAGGCTTCTCTCCGCCTCCCCCGGCCGCCCTGTGCTTCCTCGATCCGCCCTCTGGAACGGACCGGGAATCGCTGAATCGCCCTTGTCCCGATTCGCGTGATCCCGCAGGAAGCACCGCTCCGCGCCCCTCTCCGCCACGGTGCGAGCCTCCCACCCCGCCGGCCCCACCCAACCCCCCCCCCCCGCCCCCCCCCCCCCCCACCCCCCCCCCCCCCCCGCCCGCCCCCCCCCCCCCCCCCCCCCCCCCCGCCCCCCCCCCCC
>CAYPUM010000241.1:0-6147 GCA_964413545.1 uncultured Roseibacillus sp.
GCTGGCGGGGATGGCCTTCCGGGTGCCCACCCCGACCGTCTCGGTGGTGGATCTGACCGTGAAGACGCGGAAGAGCACCAGCTACGAGGAGATCTGCGCCAAGATGAAGGAAGCCTCGGAGGGCAGTCTGAAGGGGATTCTGGGATACACCGAGGACCAGGTGGTTTCGAGCGATTTCATCCACGACCCCCTGAGTTCGATCTTCGACGCTGGAAGCGGCATCGGGCTCAACGACACCTTCCACAAGCTGGTCGCCTGGTATGACAACGAGTGGGGGTATTCGAGCCGCTGCGTGGACTTGATTCAGAAAGTCGCGACGTTTCTCTGAATGAAACTCGGAGTCCTCACCGGCGGCGGTGATGTGCCCGGATTGAATCCGTGCATCAAGGGACTCGTGAACCGCGCCGCGGACCGGGGGTGGGAGGTTTTGGGCATCCGCCGTGGTTGGGGCGGTCTGCTGCATCTGAATCGTGACGATCCGGAGAGCTTGCGGGAGCACATCGTCGCGCTCGACCGGCAGGCGGTCCGGACGATTGACCGCACCGGGGGGACGGTCCTGCACACCAGCCGGACCCATCCGGGCCGCGTGAAGGCGAAGGACGCTCCGGAATCCCTGCGCGAGGATTTCGCTGCGGATGACGACGAGACCCATGACTTCACGTCGCACGTGCTGAAGAACCTCGAGTTTCTCGGGATCGACCGCCTTATTCCGATCGGCGGCGACGACACCCTGAGCTACGGGGAGCGTCTCCACAGCGAGGGTTTTCCGGTGGTGGCGATCCCGAAGACGATGGACAATGACGTCTACGGGACGGATTACTGCCTTGGATTCGGCACCGCGGTCACCCGCAGCGTGCGTTTCATCCATCAGCTGCGCACCAGCGCGGGGTCCCACGAGCGCATTGCGGTGATCGAACTCTTCGGACGCGATTGCGGTGAGACGAGCCTCATCAGCTCGTACCTGGCGGGCGTCGATCGGGCCATCATCCCCGAGGTGCCATTTGATCCGGAGCAGCTGGCGGAACTCGTCATGCGGGACAAACGCTCCAACCCGCGGAACTACTGCATGGTGAGCATCAGCGAGGGAGCCCGCATGGTCGGCGGGGAGGTGGTCGAGAGCGGGGAGGAAGACGCCTTCGGGCACAAGAAGTTGGGCGGCATCGGCCACCTTGCCGGGGAGGCCTTGAAGGTCCTGACCGGGGAGGGCATCATCTACCAGCAGGTCGCCTACCTGATGCGGTCGGGGGCTCCCGACGCCCTCGACCTGATGACGGCCGTGAACTACGCCAACCTTGCCATGAGTCTCATCTCGGAGGGCGCCAGCGGCCGCATGGTGGCCTTGCGGGATGGCACTTACACCCACATCCCGATAAGCGAGGTGACGAGCGGCGTGAAGCGTGTCGATGTCGAGGAGCTTTACGACAAGGACGAGTACCTGCCGAAGGTTCGCAACGTACTTGGCAAGCCGATGTTCCTTTATTGAGCGCGCCCCGCCGGCCTTTGGGCTCAATACTCGGGCAGGTCGTCGCGGGTGGCGGGGATGGCGGCGAGGCCTTCGATTTCGATGAGCCATCCGGGGCGGCAGACGGCGCCGGTGACGACGGCCATGGGGAGGTTGGGGAAGTGGTTGCGCAGGGCTTGGCGGACGACGGCGTGGTCGGAGGGGTCGCGGAGGTAGACGGTGAGCTGACAGAGGTCTCGGGGGCGGGCGTCCGCGTTGGCGAGGAGGGCCTCGATGTTGGCGAGGGTTCGGTCGAGCTGGCGGCGGACGTCGCCGGGGTGGAGGATGCGTCCCTCGGGGTCGATGCTGGCGGTTCCGGAGATGTAGACGTGCTTGCGGTGGCGGTATGTGATGGCGGTGCCGCGCTCGAAGGTGACGCCGTAAGCGTCGGTCGGGCCGAGGTGGTCGAGGGCTTCGAGGAAGCGGACTTGCTCGGGGCGCAGTCCGCCGATGGCGTAGGCATCCATTGAGACGAGGGCGCGGACGTTTTCGGTGTGGCCCTCGATGCCGGAGCTGGCGATGTAGTGGGTGTCTGGGGTGAGGCCGTGGCGGGCGAAGAATTCGCGGCGGGCCTCGACGAGGCCGGCGTAGTTGGCGTCGATGTTCTGGACGAAGAGCCATGTGCGGACCACATGGTCGGCAAGGGTCATGTCGCGTTCCTTGAGCCAGCGGTTGTAGTCGTTGAAGATGGTTTCGGTCTGGTCGTGGGAGCTGGCGGGATCCGGGCTGGTGAGACCGGTGGTCCAGTGGTGGGTCAACGGGCCGCGGTGGAGGGAAAGGGTGTTTTCGTCTTGTGTCTTGCGGATGGGGCCGCGGGGGTCGCGGACGTGATAGGCCCAGAGGGCGATCTTGGCGAGGGGGGCGGCGGGCTGGCCGACCCACGAGACGCTGCAGGGTTCCGTGCCGGTCCGGCGGCAGGCGACGGGGCTGCGTTGGAGGAGTTCGGCCTGGTTCACGGGATCGCTGCAGAAGAAGCGCCGGAAGACGGCGGTGGATGGGTCGATGCCGAGTTCGGACTGCGCAATGCGGTAAGCGCGCTCGATCTGTGGCAATTGAGTCTCCACCGGTCCCGGCTCGGCGGGCTGGATGAAGAGGTGAAGTTCCTCGGCTTTCCGCGGGGGGGCGAACCGCGACACGTGGATGGAGGCACGGAGCGAGGGGGCTGCGATGACAAACCACTCGGTGCGGATCTGGGCGGGCCGGGAAGACATGACGGAACAGGAATCGGGAGTGGGATCGATCATGAAGTTCAGGGTTGGGTCACAATAAAGGGGATGGGGGGCAGGATGCCGGCGAGCCATGGGCGGCGGGGTTTCCGGCCCGCGATGTGCGGGGGCTGGACCCATGCCTCGACGATGAGGTTGCCGGCCATGCCGGTCTCGGCGGATGACTCGGCTTCGATCATGATGGACAGTTCGTCCGGCAGCTTGTCAAAGGAACGGATCGAGAGGCCGGGCGGGGGGTCGTTCAGTTCGAGGAGGAGGGAGTCCGGCAGCTTGCCCTCCTCGGCCACGATGCGGGCGGAGGCGGTTGTTCCCCGGGCGAGACGCAGGCGTTGGCCGGACTTGAGCGCGAGGCGCGGCGGCCGGCCGCGGGAGCGGAGCATGACGAGAAACTGTTCGGCCGGCACGAGGTGACGCCAAAGAAAGGCCTGCATGCGATTGTCCGCGGGCTGGACGGTGGTCTCGATGGTGCGGTGTCCGGTCACTCCGCGCGCCTTGAACCGCAGTTCGAGGGGCTTGGTCTGCTTCTTGTGGAGGGCTTCGAGGGTGGCGCGGACGCGGCTGCAGCCGGGCGGGATGCGGGCTCCGTGGAGACGGTATCCGTGGGGAGGGTCGAGCAACTCGAACTCGACGGGTCCGTTGAAGCCGTCCGTCCGGCTGATATGGAAGTGCAGGGGGGCGTGTCCGCCCGCCGGGACGAGAAGGCTCGAAGGCGAGACGGAGGCGAGGAATCCCGGCCGGGGGGCCGAGAGGCGCAGCCGGTATGCATAGGCCGAGCCGCCGTGGTTCTGGGCGTCGGCGAGGACGAGGAAATAGGGACCGTTCGAGGGGAGGGTGGCCTGCAGGTAGCTGTCGGCATGGTGGGTGAGGAGGCCCGGCCCGAGGTGGAGATGGCCGTGTTTTTCCATGTGATCGTCGTTCCATGCGAGGACGCGTCCGCGGGCGTCGAGGAGCTGCAGTTTCGAGTCGAGGGGCGAGTTCAGGCGGCGGGCGAGGACCTCGGCGACCACTTTCTGGCCGGCTTGGCCGCGGAAGTGGAAGACATCGCGGTCGCCGGGGTTGTCGATGCGTCCGTCGACGACGGTTCCGGGATTCACGGACTGGGGTTTGGGCGGATCATTGTTGGGTTCGCGATCGAAGACCCGCGGGAGGGGGTCGACGGCGTAGGAGACGGGTCTGCAGCATCCCTTGCGGGTGGCGAGGGTGGTGGTGCGGATCGGTCCGCCGCTGCCGCCCGGGTTGAAGTCGACGGTGGCGGCCGGGAGGTTCCAGCCGCGGACCCGGCCCTTCGAGATGAGGCCCTGGCGGGTTCCGAGCGGGAACATCTCGGTGACGACGGGCACGTTTCCGAGGCGGATGCGGTAGACGAAGTCCCGCCGCCCGCGGTAGATGGCGTCGCGGACTTCGAGCTGGTAAACGCCGTTGGCGGGGATCTCGTAGCGGAGGACGGGGTCGGGGTCGAAGCGGAAGTCGTCGGCGTAGGCCACCTCGTTACCATGTTCATCGTAGAGGGTGACCACGATCTGGAACCAGCCGGGGACGGCATCGGCGAGGTAGGGGATCAGGCGGCGGGCTCGCGCCTCGACGACCACCGGGTCTCCCTTCCGGGCGCGGAAGGGGATGCGGTCGACGTCGCCCGGCAGGATCTGTCCGTTGACCACCACCGGCAGGGCGAGCGGCTCAAGCGGGGGCAGCTTGGGGTCGGGGCGGGGTTCGTTGGGTTCCTGTTCGAGCCGCTCCGGCAGGGCGCCGATCTGGAAGCGGACGGGATTGCTGAGCCCCTTGGGGGTGACGAGGCGGATCGAGCGGTCGCCGGGTTGGGCGTGGGGGGCGATCCTGACTTCGAGGGAGACCAGTTCGGCGATTTGCGGGTTGAGCTGGTTGCGGTTGCGGCGGAGGAAGGTTCGGCGGACGACTTCGAGCTGTCGCAGGTTCATCCGTTCGATGTTTTCGAGCAGCGGATGGGCCGGCAATGTGACGGGTTCCTCCTCTTTGTTTTCGGTCTTGTTCTTGTCGTCGTTTGCGGCGCCGGGTTTTGACTTGGCGGTTGCCTTGGGGCGGGGGCGCGCGGGCTTTTCGTTTTTCGCGGCGTGCGGCTTTTTGCCATTGGCGGCGAGGATGCCGGCGCGTTCCTTGAGCATGCGGACGAGGAGCTGGCGCTGGTCACCGTTGAGGTTGCGCACCGGCCGGTAGGACTTCCCGACGGAGACCTCGACGTCCTTGCCGGTGATGATGGCGCCGTCGACGCGGTGGAGCCGCTGGCCGCCGGCGAGGACCTTGACGGCGCCCCCCTGCCGGCCGCCGGCCGGGTAGAGGTAACCGAGGTTTGGCGCGTTCGGGTCGGATTGCGCCGGAGCGTCCGCCGCCAGGAGGGCCGGCAAGGCGAAGAACGCGAGGCAACAACCTGGTTTCATGGCGGGCGGAGATCGGGGTTCCTCAGATCAATTCCTTCAGGTGGCCGCCCCCTTCCGGGGCGCCATCCTGCGAATCGGGCATCACCTTGAGGTCGAGGTTGCGCGGATTCGGGAGCTTGGCGTCGGGGTTGATGCCGAGCTGCATGTAGGCGGTTCGCAGGAGGTCGCGCGGATGCACCGGGCGTTCCGCCACCTCGTTGCCGGTCTTGTCCGAGGCGCCGATGACCTGCCCGCCGCGGAAGCCGCCGCCGGCGATGAGGGCCGAGAAGCAGCGGCCGAAATGCCCCCGTCCGCCATTCCATGGCGGATCCCACTGGATCTTCGGGCTGCGTCCGAACTCGCCGCTGCACCAGACGATGGTGGAGTCGAGCAACCCGCGGCCGGCGAGATCGGCGAGGAGGGTCGAGAGTGCGGCGTCGAGTTCCGGCAGCTTGCGCCGCATGGTCTGGAAGTGCTGTTTGTGGGTGTCCCATCCGTTGTAATTGATGGTGACGTAGGGCACGCCGGTCTCGACGAGGCGGCGCGCCATGAGGCAGGACTGGCCGAAGGTGGTGCGGCCGTATTCCTCGCGTTTTGCATCGGGTTCGGTGGAGAGGTCGAAGATCTTTCCGCTGTCACCGAGGATCATGTCGTAGGCCTTGTCGACGGAGCGGTCGAGGAGATCGAAGTTCGGGTCGCCGGGCATGGAGCGGCCGAGGGAGTCGAGGGTGTCGAGGAGTTTGCGGCGGGAGCGCTGGCGCTCATCGGTGATCCCCCGGGCCACCACCCCCTCGACGACGAAGCGCGAGCGGTTCGGGTCGCCGCCCGTCACGAACGGCTTGTAGCGAGGCCCGAGGAAGCCCGACTCGGAAAAGCGGCCCTGCGCCCTCGTGAGCACCACGTAGGGAGGGATGAGGCCCTTGTATCCTTGCCCGTATCCCTTGAACCTGGAGACCACGGCGCCCATCGACGGATAGACGAGACGGTCCGGGTGGCGGCCGGTCTGGGTGATGTATGCCGCGGTTTCGTG
>CAYPUM010000242.1:0-6120 GCA_964413545.1 uncultured Roseibacillus sp.
CCGGCCCACTTCACAAGGTCCGCGAACTCCGAGCGCACCATCACCTCCGGCCCGCCCGGCGGAGGTTCGCCGCCGGCGCCCTCCGCCGGAGCTTCCGCCTCGGCCGCCG
The DNA here is from genome assembly GCA_964413545.1 of uncultured Roseibacillus sp. Classification (GTDB taxonomy): domain Bacteria; phylum Verrucomicrobiota; class Verrucomicrobiia; order Verrucomicrobiales; family Akkermansiaceae; genus Roseibacillus_B. The sequence goes on from CAYPUM010000242.1 coordinate 110, forward strand.
CCGCCATGGGAGCTGCGAGGGCGTCGCCCATCGCCGCCTCGGCCTCCCTTTCGCGGCCGAAGGCCCCCGCCTTTTGAAGCATTCCACCGGCGCCGCCCCGTCCGTTCCCGCGCCGGTTCTCGAGATCGACCACCCCCCCGCCAAACACCCCGAGGGTGCGCATCACCGGCTTCTTCGGCTTGCTCAGGTTGTGCCCCCGCTGGGTTTGCGAGTGCCTCAGGCCCGATCCATGGAAGTGCCGCTTCCAGTCCCAGAAGAACTTGCGGATGTCGCCCACGTTCGAGCCGCCTGAGATGTATTCGAGGCTCTTGTCGTAGACCGTGACCACCGCCGTCCCTTGGAACGGTTCGCCGTTTTCTTCCTTCAAGCGCACCCGCAGGGTTCCCTTCTCGCGCGGCTTGTATTCCTTCCGGTCGGGAACCACCTCGACGCTCAGCAGGCGCTTCCGCGGGGGAAGCACGATCTGCTCGGTTTCCGTCACCACCTCCGCGTCCGCCACCGTCACGGCTTCCACGAAAATATTCGGCATATCCCCCTCGTGCAGCTCGATCGCGACCTCCTTCGACTTGCCCTCGATCGCGATCACCCGCAGCTCCTCCGCCGACTGTCCGGTGCGCCGCACGAACAAGAGCACCGTGCTGCCGGCCTGATTCGTGTTCACCAGCAGGCGTGCTTCCTCGCCCGGCATGTATTCCTTCTTGTCGAGCACCAGCTCGAGCGGATTGAAGCGCCCCTCCGCGCCCTCGTCATCCGCCTTGCGGACCACGAACACGGTGGCCCCTTCCCCGGTGTGGCCTTTCTCGTCGGTCACCGTCACCGCGAACCGGTACTGCCCCGACTCCGGCGCCTTGAACCGCACCGTGCCCTCGCCGTCCTCCTCCTTGTCGAGGTCGAACGACTTCACCTTCTTCTCCTTCACCCGTCCATTCTCGTCGACCGTCACCCGGTGGAGTTCCGCCTTGCCCGTCACCTGCACGGGGCGTCCGTCGAGCGTCCGGGCGGCGTAGGCGGCGTTCACCGTGTCGCCCGGCCGGGCGTATCCGCGGTCCAGCCACACCGTGACCTCGAACGGCCGGCGGGCCGCCAGCACGCTCCCGTTGCCCGCGATCGTCCGGCGGGAGGCGTCCGTCACTTCCGCCGAGATCTCGTAGCGGTGGTCGATGTCGCCATGCACGAGCTTCGCCACCGAGGTGTCGATCTCGACCTCGACGGTCCCGTCGGCGCCGATCCCGTATTCCCGCTCGATGACCAGCTCCGGCGGCGTCCAGCGCTGGCCTTGCCACCACCACGGCGGCGGCGGCACGCATCCCCAGCGTTTCCAGCCCGGATACCAGTCATACGCCGGCTGGAACCACCAGTAGCCTTCCCCGTAGAGCCAATCCCATTCCCCCCGCGGAAACCACCGCTCGCTGTGACTATGGCGCTGCACCTTCACCTTCACCCGCGCCTGCGTCACGGGCGCGCCGTGATAATACTTCGCAACCACCTTCGCCTTGATGGTTTCGCCCAGCATTACCGGCTTCTCCGGCGCCTCGACCAGCACCTCGAACTCCGGCTTCTTGTACTCCTCGACCCGGAAGCTGAGCGAGCCGTGCGGAACGCTCCCGTCCAGGCGCGCCATGTACGTCCCCAGCCGGGCGTCCTCCGGCAGCTCATACTCGACCTCGACCCCCCCGAACCCGTCGGTGCGCAGGTTCTTGAACTCGTGCACTTTCCCGCTCCCATGGTGGTGGATCTCGATCCGGCATTCCTTTCCGGCGAAGGTCGACACGTCTCCGAGATCGTATCGGGCCGCCCGCGACCAGAACTTCAAGTGCACCGCCTGTCCCGGCCGGTAGACCGGGCGGTCGGTCATCCCGTAGGAGCGCTGGTTGCGATAATGATCCCAGCGGAAGTCCCGCCAGTAGTGGCGATGGAAGCCCATCAGCGCCCGGCGCTCCCCGTCGCTGCGGCCGACCGCCATCCATTGGTAGTTCGGATCCAGCGCGTCCTTGCCGAGAACCAGCTTCCCGTCGGCCCCCACCTCCTTCTTGAACCGTTTGGTGAGCACGTCGAACTTCTTCACCAAGCGCTTCGCGCCCTCGCGGCGCTCGACGCGGTACCCGAAGAACTCGATCTCACCGCCCAGCGGCGCCGCCGCCCTGCTCTCACAGAGATAGAACAATTCTCCCTCCTTGAGCTGACGCGAGACGAGGGCCGTGTCGCTGATCCACACCACCGTCCATGAGACGTTGCCCTCCCCCGCTCGCGCCTTGAGGAGGTAGGCCCCGGCTTCGGCGACCGGCATGTCGAGTTCGGCGCGCGTGTCCCAATGCCGTTCCCGAGGCTTCAGCGGGACCAGCCACTCCCGGATCTTCTTGCCGAGGTACTTCTTCTCGTTCTCCTGCACCAGGCGGCGTCCGATCGCGCCCACGTCGATCTTCTGGTGCTCGATCTGGCGGGGATTGTCTTCGAGGTGCTCGAAGATGTCCGCCACCACCTCGTCGAGCTTCAGGGCGTGCAACGTCAGGGACACCTCCGTAGCGTTGCGGAAGACGAAATCCACCCTCGGCTTCTCCCCCGCCTGGAACATCGGGGAGGTCTCGAAACGCCCCCAGTCGCCCCGGATCTGGTCGAGGAGCTCCTGGCGCGACTTCTCGTGCCCCGGCCCGTGCGTCTCGATGACGCGCGCCAACTCGTCCGCCGCCTTGTCATACTGCCGCCGGTTCAGAAAGACCTGCACCAACAGGTCCCCCGCCTGCGCCCGGTAGCCCCCCTGACCGTGGGAAAGCGCCCGCAGAAGCGGAATGAACCGGTACTCTTCCGGAAGCGTGAAACGCTTCACGCCCCCCGCGAGATTCGCGATCGTTTCGTCCTCCTTCAGCGTGTGCACCTGCAGGATCCCCTTGGCTTCCTCGGGGTCCTGCTGCCGCCACCACCCGAAACTCGCCAGCGTCCCCACGCCGTAGTGGTTCACAAGGAACGACGCCCACTGGTAATCCAGTTGCGGCTTCAGCCCCGGATCGAGCCGCGCCGCTTCCGCCATCGCCCACCTCCAGCGTTCCCCGTCGTTGGCCGCCGCCTCCCACGATTCCGGAACCTCGATCACCAACGGCTCTCCACCGTCGTTCACCGGCGCCCCCGCGCCGCTCGACAACTCCGAACCCTCCCCGTAGTCCGGCAACTCGTCGAGCGGGGTCAGCACCCCGAGCAACCACACCCGCTCCCGGCCCTGCCGCCCCATCTCCACCATCCCCGCCAGTTCAAGATGCATCCGCGCCAGCTCCCCGGGCTTCGCGTCGCCCCGCGCCTCCTCGATCGCCTCGATCATCAACTGAATCGCCCGCACCCGGTCCCGCTCCTGCGACCCGACGTATTGCCCGCCCCCCCGGTGGTGCCCGCGCCGGAACTCCCCGTCGAGGATGAAGCCCCAATGCTGCGCGCTCTGAAACGAGAGCGCCGCCTGCCGGAGCAACCGCCAGTTCTCCGGATGGCTCTCCACCGCCCCCTCCACCAACGCGTCGAACTCCGAAAGCCGGTTCAGCTGATGCAGCTCCTGGATCGCCCATTGCAGATCCTCGCCGGTCCGCTCGTCATCGTGATCCGCAAGGAGCTTCCGCCGCACCTCGAGGGCCTCCTTCCAGTTCCCGTCCTTGCGCAGGGCTTCCGCCTTCCCGCGCAGCTCGCTCGCGTCGTCGCCCTCGGCGCCCCGCAGCACCCCCGCCAGCGCGCACACCGTCAAAATCGTCGTCAATCCTTTCATCGCTTTGCAGTTGCAGTATTCAGAGCCGGAGCCGGACCCGTGTCAAACCCCGCTATGACGCAGACCCGTCACCCCCCACTTTTCCTGGCCTCGTCCCGCCGATTTTACATTTCCGTTACCTCGCACGTCCGCCCTTCCGGAGTGCGGCGGCAAGCGAGGAGCGAGCAGCTTGCCCGTCGCAGCCCGCAGCCGTTCGACAGGCTCAGGCCCTGAGCTGCGTCGAAGGGGACGAAGTCGGGCCACACCGCTTTCGCGGAACGCGGCCCGTCCCCCCAAAGCGCCGTCGCCATCTCTCGCGGGACTCCGCCGCCGCACTCCGGAGCCCCCTCACTCCTCCCCGAAGTCGAACTCCTTCGGCCGTTCCCTCCGCAGCCGGATCCTCCCCCCGTTTGCTTGCCGGATCGGCTCGAACACTCCGTCCGCCCCGTTCTGCTTGATCTCGAACACCGTCTCGAGCAACTCCCCGAGCCGCCCCTGCGGGAACCCCCGCTCCCTGAACCACGCAAGGTATTCCGCGGGCAGGTCGACGATCGGCACCCCCCGCGGCGGATACTCCTTCGGCCCGAACTTCCCGAACGGCATCCGCATCCTCCCGATCTCCTCGAGCAGGTTCCGCAGGTCCTCGCGGTCGATCCCGGTGGGGTCCATGCCGGGCCAATACCACACCAACCCCGAGGTGTCATAGTGAATCGGTCGCACGTCCGCCGAAGCCGCCGCCAAGCGCAACAGCTTGCCCGTTGCGGCCCGCAGGGCGAAGTCGGGCCACACCGCTTTCGCGGAACGCGGCCCGCCCGCCGCTCACACCAGCCCGAGGTCCAACTGGCCGCCAAGCTCCGGATCGGCAAAGCGCACACCGACCCCAAGAAGCCGGACCGCCCTCCCCTCCCCGCGCGACCATGCCTCGGCGAGGAGGGAGCGGTAAACCCCGAGCTCGGGCGCGGAATGCGCCTGCTCGGCGGTGGTGGCGGCAAAGTCGGCGAACTTCAGCTTCACCACGAGGGCCCTCACGGTGCGCGCCGAGTGCTTCGCTTCGAGTTCATCCCGCACCGAGGCGACGAGTTCCTCGATACGCTCGACGAGCACGGGGAACTCCGCGATATTCTCGGAGAAGGTGCGCTCGGTGCTCAGCGACTTGCGAATCCGGCGCGGGCGCACCTCGCGGTTGTCCCGGCCGCGGCACAGCTCATGAAGTTCCGCACCCCACTTGCCAAAGCGTTCCGCGAGGTCGATCTTGCCGGCTCGCTGCAGGTCGCCGCAGGTCTGCACCCCCATCGCAGCGAGCCTTTCCTCCGTCCGGCGCCCCACTCCGGGAAGCTTCTTCACCGGAAGTTCCTCCATGAACCCGTCCACCTCGGCTTCCGCGATCTCGAACTGTCCGTTCGGCTTGCGCCAGTCGCTCGCGATCTTGGCCAGCATCTTGTTGGGCGCGATGCCTGCCGAGGCGGTCAGCCCGCTCTCCTCGAAGATCTCGCACCGGATCTCCCACGCCACCGCCGAGCCGCCCGTGCGAAGATGGCTCACGTCAAGATACGCCTCATCCAGCGAGAGCGGTTCCACCAAGGCCGTAAAGCGCCGGAAGATCTCCCGCACCCGCCGCGACTCGGCGGCATACACCTCAAACCGCGGCGCCACCAGAATCAGGTGCGGACAGCGCTCAAGCGCCATGAAGACCGGCATCGCCGACCGGCACCCGAACTCGCGCGCCTCGTAGTTCGCGGTCGTCAAAACCCCCCGGCGCCCCGTCCCGCCCACCGCCACCGGCTTCCCGCGCAACTCGGGATGATCCCGCACCTCGATCGCCGCAAAAAAACAATCCATGTCGATGTGCAGGATCTTGCGCACCTCGCATCACAGTCCCGACGACTCGAGGCTCTCGTAGCTCTCGATGCTCTGGTTCATCGCAAGGGCCGGCTTGTCCTCGACCGCCTGACCCACGATCACGGCCGGCACCCCCGCCACCGTGGTGTGCGCCGGAACGTCGTGCAGCACCACGCTCCCCGCCCCGATCTTGGCGCCCGTCCCGACCTCGACCCTCCCGAGAATCTTCGCCCCCGCCCCGATCAGGACCCCCGTCCGCACGATCGGGTGCCGCGCCCCGCTCGTCTTGCCCGTGCCCCCGAGCGTCACCTCGTGCAGGATCGAGACGTCGTCCTCGATGATGGCGGTCTCCCCCACCACGAAACCCGTGGCGTGGTCCAACAGAATCCCGCACCCGATCCGCGCCGCCGGATGGATGTCGTCGTCTTTCAACCCCCTAAAATACCCAAAC
>CAYPUM010000243.1:0-6107 GCA_964413545.1 uncultured Roseibacillus sp.
GGGTGATGTATGCCGCGGTTTCGTGGCCGTTCTGGCCGTGGGTGAGGCTTCGGATCAGAGCGTATTTGTCGGCGTGCTTCGCCAGTTTCGGCAGCAACTCGTGGATTCGGATTCCGGAGACGTTGGTCTCGATGGGGGAGGAGTAGTCGCCGCAGTAGTCGCTTCCCGCTTCGGGCTTCGGGTCGAAGGTGTCGATGTGTGCGGGTCCGCCCCACAGCCAGATCTGGATCACGGCCTTCGCCCTGGCCTTCGGGGGGGCGGGAGCGGCGGCCCAGAGCGCGGGGACCCCGTGGCCGGCGGCGGCCACGCCGGCCGCCCCGAGCACGCCGCGGCGGATGGCCTCGCGGCGCGTGATGTCATTGATCGGGCCGTGATGATGCATGGTGGTGATGGGTTTGGGGGGGGTTAGTGATGATAGAGGAACTCCTTGCTGTTGACGAGGGCCCACACGAGGTCGTCGGCGGCCTGCTTGTGATTGATGCCGGGCGTCCTGGCGTAATCGAGGGCGGCCTGCACTTCGTCGTTGGCCGGGCGGCGGGACAGGAGGGCGAGGTAGACGGTGCGCACCGCGGCTCGCGGGTTCTTGGCGTGTTTCCGGAGAAGGGCGCGGATTTTCCCCGAGCGTTCGAGCTTGTTCTGGAGATGGGTCGAGTTGAGGAGGTGCAGGGCCTGGGCGTCGGACGGCTTGCGGTTGCGCTCCGACATCAGGCCGGTGTCGCGGGGCGGGCGGCCGAACATTTCGAGGAAGGCGCTGGTGATGCTGCCGTCGGCGAGGGCGACCGTGCGCTGGTCTTCGGGGATGAAGGTGAAGGGCTCGGGGATCTGACTGCTGTAGCTCTCGCCGGTGCCGGTCAGCTGGCACAGGGCGTCGATGAGCACCTCGGCGTCCATGCGGCGGACCGGGTAACAGGCGAAGTGCCGGATGGCCTCGGCGGACTCGCTCCGCGCCAGACAGGATTGCTGGTAGCAGCGGGAATTCACGATGAGGCGGAGCAATTCCTTCACGTCGGACCCTTGCCGCGCGAATTCGCCGGCGAGGTGGGCGAAGGCCTTGGGATGCACCGGCGGGTTCTCGGGGCGGATGTCGTCGGCTTCGTGCACGAGCCCCCGGCCGAAGAGCCATGCCCAGGTGCGGTTCACCATGGCGCGGCAGAACCAGTCCCGTCCGCTCCCGTCGATGAGCCAGTCGGCGAAGGCGATCCGCGGGTCCTCGTGACGGTCGATCTCGACCGTGGTCCCGTCGGGCATCATGCCCTGCATGCCCTCCGCGACGCGGGGGTCGAACATGACGATTTCTTCCTTCCATTCCGCGGTTCCCTTGAAGGCGACGCGGGAGAAGAGGGCGGTCAGTCCGTCCCTGCGGTCTTCGGGCCATGCATCGAGGCGGCTGGCGAGGAACGTGAGGGCCACCGCGGCGGCGAGGGCGCGAGGATCCTGCCCCTGCACGGCGCGGCAGAAGTTGACTTCCGGGACCCGGAAGTTGCTTCCGCTCGATGTCAGCAGGCGGCGGGCGAATTCGTTGTAAGGCATGTTGGCGCGCAGGGCGTCGTGGACCCAGCGGTGGTAAGCCTGCACCGCGTTCGGCCAGAGGTTGATCGGGAACTCTGACTTGATGCGCAGCACGTCGCCCCAGCGCATCGCCCAGTAGTCGGCGTATTCGTCCCGTTCGAGGAGGAAATCGACCAAGGCGGCGCGCTTGTCCGGGCTTTTGTCCTCGAGGAAACCGATGACCTCCGCCGGAGTGGGGAGGGTTCCGATGAGGTCAAGATAAACGCGCCGCAGGAACACCGCGTCGGCACAAGGAGGGGCGGGCTCGAGGCCGTGTTGACGCAGCTCCCCGAAGACGAGGCGGTCCAGCTCGCTCTCGGGAATGGGCCACGACGTCCGGGTGTAGAGATCGGAGGCCGACGCGGCCAGCGCCGCCGCCATGGCCGGAACGGCGAGCAGCATCGCGAGCTTGGGCCTCTTTGCGGCCCAGCGGAGCGCAACGTGATCCTTCATCCTCAATCGCCTTCCTACACGCTACCGAGGTATTCAGTCGCGATGCGGCGAAACTTTCATCAATTGTAAATGATTTGCGGTGGGGCGTGAAATCGATACGGAGGCAGGGCGGCACGGAGCCGGAGACCCACGGGGTCAAACCCCGGATGGAGTGCAAGGTTGTGCCCGGCGCCGCAACCAAGGCGCAGCATGGGACGGGATGTTGGCCTCAGGGAATCATGACCATGAGCATGCTGCCAGTCAAGTTTCGAGATGGCGTCGAAGGGATGGCGGCCGGAGCGAACGGCAGGCGAAAGGTCTGCACCACGGTTTGGGCATTCGCGACATCCAGGCCGGCGGCGTGAGAGCGACCGGCCGGTGGTTGAGCCCGCGACTGCGGGCGACACCACCGGGGAGCATGCCTCGAGGCGGTTTCAGAGGGACCGGACGAACTCGACGAGGTGGTGGAGTTCGTCTTTGGAGAGGTGGCTGGTTTTGCCGTGGCGGTCCCCGGGGTTGTGTTCGGTGAAGACGGCTTCGAGGGTCGGGGCGCGTCCGTCGTAGAGATAGGGGGCGGTGCGCCAGACTTCGCGGAGGGTGGGGGTGTCCCATTTGACGGCCTTTTCGCGGCCGCGTCCGGTTCCGACGTCGTGGCTGCGTTTGTCGGTGAAGTGGGGTCCGTTGTGACAGACAGCGCAGCCGGCCTTTTCGAAGACGGCTTTTCCGCGGGCGGCGGCCGGGGAGAGTTTCCCGTCGACGAGGGCGGGGCTGGGGACCGGTTCGAGGTTTTCGAGGTAGGCATCGATGGCGACGGCTTCCTCTTCGGGGCGGACCGCGAACTGGATGTGTTTCATGCCGGCGCGGACGGCGGCCTGGCCGGTCGAGCGGATGCCGGAGATCATGGCGGGGGGGGTCTGAATCGAGAACAGCATGCTCTTGGTTTGCTTCGGGTTTCCGATGCCGTCGTTGAGGAGGTCCCAGTTGAGGGCGTCGCTGCGCCCGTCAGGGTGACAGGTGGCGCAGCTTTGCCAGTGCTGGAAACAGGTGGTGGCGTCGTGGAAGAGGATCTCGCCGCGGCGGACGAGGCTTGGCTTGCCGGTGTTCGCGAGGGGCACGCGGCGGACCTTCACCGAGCGCGGGTCGGAGGCGAGGTCGACCAGGGACAGGCTGTCCGAGAAGTGACAGGCCGCTCCCGCCAGCCTTCCGGCGATGGCCACGGCGCGGGGGCCGGATCCGTCGATGGCCACGCGCCGGCGGATGCCGTTGAGAAAGGCGAGGTCGTTCTGGATGGAATCGAGCGAAGAGCTGACCTCGGTGACCTTTTCGCCGTTGGCGGCTCGTGCGATGCGATTGTGCATCCCGGCGCGGTCGATGAGGCTGACTTCGTGAGTTCCCTCGTGCGCGATGGCAAGGATCATGCCGTCCGGAGAACAGGCTGCGCCCCACGGGTTGGCAGCGCCGCGGTCGATTTCGTCGAGGAGGACGGTCGCGAGGTATTCGAATTTTCTTGCGTCGATGACGCTCACGGCGCTGGTGTTCATCCAGCCGCGGTCGAGCTGGGTGGTTGGCAGTCCGTAGCGGGCGAGGGTGTGGGTGAGGTAGACGAACGCGCCGTCGGGGGAGCAAGCGGCCCCGCGGAGGCCGGTCGAGCCGTTGGGCAGGGCAATCCGGTGGGTGGCGCCGCTGGCGGTGTCGATCACGGTGACGGCGGCCGAGATGTATCCGCCGTCGGCGGCGCCGGCCGGGAGGTGGTTGGCGACGAAGAGGGCCTTGCCGTCGGGGCGCATCACGGCGGCGACCGGCTCGCGGGTCACGGCATGGGATGCGGCCTTCTTGCCGGTGTCGAGGTTGATCACTTCGACCGAGTTTTCGAAGCGGTTGCAGAGGTAGAGGCGGGTTCCGTCCCTTGAGGCGACCGGCGCCATGGGGGAATGCCCGACGGCGAGTTCGCGGAGGACGCGGCCGGAGGAGGTCTCGAGTTCGGTCCAGCGTCCCTTGCCGAGGCCCGAGGTGACGTGCAGTTTGGAGCCGTCCGGGGAGAGGGCGAGGCCGGTTGGCTTGTGTTCGAGCCGCATGACGCGCAGCACCTTGCCTGCCTCGGGGTCGACCGAAGCGATCGCGGAGCCGTCGCGCATGGCGACGTAGAGGCGGTCTCCGGCGGGAGACGCCACCATGTCCACCGGGGCGGCCGCAGCGCCGGCCGCCGGGATCAGGAGCGTTGCCGCGAAGAGGGCGGCATGCCATGGGGTGTGCGGGGTCCGTGGACCGGGGTTCCGGTCCGTAGTGATGTTGTCGGGTGTCATCTCGGGGTCGGGTCTCCTTATCATTTACGGGGTTGGTAGTGCAGGGATTTCCAATATTGACGCTCGATTTCGTAGACGTCGACGGGGGTGCGCCGCGGATCGAAGCCGGCGGGGAGGATGCCGAAGTCCTTCATCTCGCGCACCCATTCGGGGCGGGGCCGGAAGCCGGGCATGTCGAAACGCGGGTGGTCGTCGAGGGTGCGCTTTCCGGCCCGGCAGAGGGCCAGGAGAGCCTCGTATCCCGGGTCGCCGGTATCAGCGAAGACGGGATCGTGCTCGTCGCCGTCGCCGGCATCCTTCGGGCGGCAGACGCCGCGACCCCCGGCGGAGCGCGCCAACGGCGCCAGTAGTATCAACGATTTCTCCGGCCGGGTGAGGTTGAAGACGATGTGGCGGTTGCGCCGGATGCGGCGGTCGCCGAGGTTGGGCTGCCAGAAGCTGAAGCCGATCTCGTCGGACAGCGAGCGGGGAAGAGGTTTTTTCATGGGGTCGTGGCACGAGGCGCAGCGCCTGCCGATGACCGCGGCGGCGGCGCGGGCCTCGGGCGTGTTGCGGTCGTGGTTGATGACCTGCTTGTTCATTTCGTATCCGCCGATCATGCCGCTGCCGAGGGCGGCGTAGGTTCCCGGGTAGGCCGCGCCGCTGTCGAGCCAGAGGCGCACGAGGCGGCGTTCCCGCGGGGGAACCGCGACCTCGTGGTGGCCCTTGTGGAGCTTGTCGAGAAGGGGCGCGGCGCCGCTGCCGAGGGCGCGGGGGGGATAGTTGCTCCGGGGGAGGTTGCGGCCGTCCGCCAGTTGGTGCATGACGGTCAGGGTGAAATAGCTGTGGGAGTACAGCGGGCCGCGGCCGCCGGTCAGGATGGCGCCGCCCTCGGCCCGGCCGACGTGGTGGCACTCGACGCAGTGGCGGTCCAGGATGGGCTGGATGTCGCGCGGGAAGTCGATGACGTCCGGCACGCCCGGGACCGGTTTGATGACGTTCGGGGGCCGCTGCACGGCGAGCGGGAGGGCCTTGTCGAATGCGGGCGGGGAACTGGTGCGGTGTTCATGGCAGCCGACGCAGCCGAGGGTTTCGCCGGGCTGGACGCCGGTGAAGCTTTGCATGCGTTTCACGGCGCGTTCATTTTCGTCGCGCGCCACGAAGAAGACGCTGCGCATGGCGGGCGCCTCGAAGTAGGCGGAGCCGTCCCTTTCGACGGGCACGGTTCCGAGGATGCGTTCGAGCGTGAAGGTGCCGCCGTAGCTGAGGGGTTCCATTCCGCCGGTGTAGTTGATTGGTTTCGGCAGGGTTTCGAGCACGAGGAGGTCGCGGATTTCGCCCGGTTTGACGCCCTGCATGTTGCGGCCCGCGTGGACGTCCATGAGGAGCATGCGGCCGGTGGTCTGTTCCGGGTCGACGCGGCCGGCGAGGATCACCTCCCGGGGCCGGGGCGTGAGCGGCCGGGGTTCGTGGCACCACCATCCCTTGCGGGTCTCTTCCGGGGGCAGGGTGTAGAGGGCTTCCTCGCGTCCCTCGGCATCGAAGAGGACGAGGGAGGCGTCCCGGGCGGCCATGAAGCAGTTCCCCGAAAACGCCCACGGGTCGCGATAGTTTCCGCCCTTCGTGAGATCACGGGCGGCGGGCCGGGCGTCGGGGCCGGACTTGGGGCTGACAAGGGTGACTTTTCCCATGTGCTCCTTGCGCCCGTGGCCGGGGGAGAAGATTGCGACCACCTGCTCCGAATCCGGAACCGGTTTGGCGTCGATCATCACGATTCCGGGATGGAGGTTTGCGTAGTAGACCATCTGGCCGGTGCCGCCCGGGTTGGTGGTCCAGAGGTGGTGG
>CAYPUM010000244.1:0-6106 GCA_964413545.1 uncultured Roseibacillus sp.
GGGGCGTCCGGCGCTGAGTTCGGGGTGGGTGAGGATCTCCTTGGCGCGGTCGATGATGTTCGGGGGGAGGCCGGCGAGGCGGGCCACCTGGATGCCGTAGGACTTGTCGGCGGGGCCGGGGAGGATCTTGCGGAGGAAGATGATGTCGTCGTTCCACTCGCGGACCGCGACGTTGTGGTTTTCCACGGCGTCCTTGGTGGATGCGAGGTCGCAGAGTTCGTGGTAGTGGGTGGCGAAGAGGGCGCGGCACTGGATGGTGTCGTGGAGGTGCTCGGCGACCGACCATGCGATGGAGAGTCCGTCGAAGGTGGCGGTGCCGCGTCCGATCTCGTCGAGGATGACGAGCGAGCGGTCGGTGGCGTTGTTGACGATGAGGGCGGTCTCGTTCATCTCGACCATGAAGGTGGACTGGCCGCGGGCGAGGTCGTCGGAGGCGCCGACGCGGCAGAAGATGCGGTCGACGAGGCCGATGCGGGCGGACTCGGCGGGGACGTATGCGCCGATCTGGGCCATGAGGACGATGAGGGCGACCTGGCGGATGTAGGTCGACTTGCCGGCCATGTTGGGGCCGGTGATGATGAGGAGGCGGGCCGTGTCGTGGTCGAGGAAGGCGTCGTTGGGGACGAACTGCTCGTCGACGAGGGTCTGTTCGAGGACGGGGTGGCGGCCGTTGGTGATTTCGAGGTGTCGGGAGTCGTCGAGGACGGGGCGGGCGTGGCGATAGAGCTGGGCGGTTTCGGCGAAGCCGAGGAGGACGTCGAGGGTGGCGAGGGCTTCGGCGGTTTCCTGGAGTTCGTCGAGGTGGGCGGCGACCTCGGCGCGGAGCTTGAGGAACTCCTCGTATTCGAGCTGCCGGGCGCGTTCGTCGGCGCCGAGGATCTTGTCCTCGACCTCCTTGAGGCCGGGGGTGATGAAGCGCTCGGCGTTGGCCATGGTCTGCTTGCGGCGGTAGTCGTCGGGGACCTTGGCGAGGTTGGCCTTGGTGACCTCGATGAAGTATCCGAAGACGTTGTTGAACTTGATCTTGAGGGAGTCGATGCCGGTGCGCCGGCGCTCGGTTTTCTGGAGTTGGGCGATCCATTGTTTGCCGTCGCGGGAGGCGGCGCGGAGTTCGTCGAGGCGCGGGCAGAATCCGTCGCGGAGGAGGCCGCCTTCCTTCGGGGAGACGGGCGGTTCGTCGACGAGGGCGCGTTCGAGGAGGTCGACGAGGGCGGGGAATTGGTGGATGCGTTGTGCGATATGCGTTTTGAGATCTGCGTCGCTGGATGTTGGATCTTTGGTGTGGGCGGCTTCTGCGGAGGAGTCAGCGGCTTCGCCGGGGGGGTTGGTCATGACCGGGACGGTCGTGGCACGGGTCGTGGCATTGGCTGTGGGGCGGGTGGGGAGGGCGGCGAGGTCGGCCTTGAGGGCGGGGAGTTGGGCGAGGGAGGTTTGGAGGGCGAGGAGGTCGCGGGGGTTGCCGGAGCCCTGCGTGAGGCGGCCGGTGGAGCGCTCGATGTCGCGGATGTTGCGGAGGCTTTCGCGGCACTTGGTGAGCAGGAACGGTTCGGCGAGGAAGGCGGCGATGAGGGTGTGGCGGGCTTCGAGGGTGGGGCGGTCGGAGATGGGGTGGAGGATCCAGTCGCGCAGGAGGCGGGCGCCCATGGGGGTGGCGGTGCGGTCGAGCACGCCGAGGAGGGTGTGTGGCCGGCCGGAGCGGGACTCGACGAGGTCGAGGTTCTGCTGGGAGGCGGCGTCGATGGCGACCTGCCGGCCGATGTTGCGCACCGCGAGGCTGCGGAGGTGGTCGCAGGAGCGGCGGAGCTGGAGCGAGAGGTAGTGGAGGATGGCACCCGCGGCGCCAAGGGCGGGGTGCATTCCGGCGCAGCCGAACCCGTCGAGGGACTGGACCTTGAAATGGTCGCGCAGGGCGTGGACGGCTTGGTCGAAGAGGAAGGCGTAGCTGTCGTAGGGGAGGTTGTGGCGGAGGGCGCCGAGTTCCTGGAGCTGGGCGTCGGGGATGAGGAGTTCGGAGGGGGAGAGGCGGGCCAGCTCGTCGTCGAGTTGCTGGCGATCGGGGAACTCGGCGACCGAGAAGGCGCCGGTGGAGTGGTCGGCCACGGCGAGTCCGTAGGCGTTGCGGTGTTTGCAGACCGCGGCGAGGTAGTTGTGGCGGCGGTCGTCGAGGAGTTGGAGGTTGTCGATGGTGCCGGCCGAGATGATCTGGCTGATTTCGCGTTCCACGAGCTTGCCGGGGACCGGTTCGGAGGTTTGCTCGGCGATGGCGACCCGGCGGTTGGCCTCGATGAGTTTGGCGATGTAGCCTTCGGCGGAGTGGTGGGGGACGCCGCACATCGGCACTCCGCCCCGTTTGGTGAGGGCGACGTTGAGGATGCCGGCGGCTTGTTTGGCGTCCTCGAAGAACATCTCGTAGAAGTCGCCGAGGCGAAAGAGGAGGAGAACGTCGGGGGGGAGGGAGCGGCGCATCGACTGGTATTGCGCCATCATGGGGGTGAGCTTGCCGTCCTTGCTGCCTGCCACGGGGGGTATTTAGATCGCGATCGCCGCGAATTACACGTCCGAGTTGCGGGGATGTGGCCGCAATCGGGCGGCGGGCGGCATTTTCGTTGTGCGGCCGGCGGGCCGGTTTGGTAGGCTGGCAGGCAGTGAGATTGCGGTTGGCAATGATGGTGAGCGGGGTTCTCCTGCTGATGGCGGGCGCCGAGGAGGCCGGGAAGCGCGTCTGGGATCAGAGGAAGGCCAAGAAGATGGTGAGCCTCATGCTGGAACTCGAGAAGACGGGGACCCGTCCGTGGAACGGCATCTCGTGGCGGCCGGATCCCGGCAAGGCGGCGGCGGAGGCGAAACGGTCGGGCAAGCCGCTCTTCGTGTTTTTTCATCGCAGGCAGGAGGGGGCGCCCGAAGAGCCGTGCTGTCCGGTGGGGCGGCTGATCCGGGCCATTGCGCTCTCCGACGGCAAGGTGCAGGGGTTGGTGACGCGGAATTTCGTTCCGCTGAAGGTGGCGTTCGGGGAGGACGAGGGGTTCCCCCTCGATTGGCCGGCGTTGGAGGATTGGAAGACGGTCTGCAAGTTCTCGAACGGGAAAGGCTTTGCGGGCTGCTCGGTCGTCAGCCCCGATCTGGAGGTGGAATACGGCAACACCGGTTCCGCCATGATCTGGGAGATGTTCGACTCGACGGCCTTCGATGCCGGGAAATTTGCCGCGATGCTCGAACGGGCGGTGTCGCGCTTTGGCGAAGAGCGCGCCCTGCGGGCCCAGCGGGGAATCAGTGCGTCCGAAATGCGAAGCACCGTGAGCCGGTTCCGGGAAGGGATCCGGACGGCCGTGAAGAGCGAGGGCGTCCTCCGCCTGCCGCCGGAGGGATTCACGCTCGAGCAGGCGGTGGAACTCTTGCGGTTGGCCGGCGCCGTGAAATGACTGCCGGTTGCGGGGGATTGACAGAGCGCCTCCGGATGGAGAGTAGTCTCCGCGTCATGAGAAGGGACACGATAGGCAGAGTGTTTGCGATGGTCTTGTTGGCGGGAACGGTGGCGGTGGCGCCCGTCGATGCGGCGGAGGAAGAGAGCCCCCTCGGCCGGCAGATGGACGAGATCAGCAAGGCCCTGAAGAGCCTGCGGAAACTCGCGAAATCGGAAGAGCGCTGGACTGCCAGCGCCGAGCAGATGCGCAATGCGCAGGCCGCTTGCATCAAGGCGATGGCTTTGGTGCCGGACCGGGTCGAGAAGATGCCGGCGGGAACCGGGAAGGCGAAGGCGGTCGCAGACTACAAGCGCCTGCTGGGGCTCTCGCTGGCTGCGCTGTGCGAACTCGAAGTGGCCTTCCTCGAGGAGGACGAAAAGAAGGTGGACGGATTGCTTGACGAGGTGAAAAACGTCAAGAAGGAGGGTCACGAGAAGTTCGAGGACGAGTAGTCATCCTCTCGCGTCACGGGACGATCGAGATGGGGGTTCCGACCTTTGTCTTGGAGAAGACGGTAGGCGCGACGCTGGACGGCATGCGGACGCAGCCGTGCGAGACGGGGTAACGCGGGACCCGGCCTTGGTGCATGCCGAGGCCGTCCCATGTGAGGCGGTGCCAGTAGGGCATGGCCGAGCCCTTGAAGGACCCGCCTTCGGGGATCTTGTCTCGTTTGAGGTTGGCGTTGGATTTGTAGACGTTGCCTTCGGCGTCGTAGATGGTGCCGTAGAGGTTGGAGCGCTTCTCGCTCCGGATCTTTTCGACGACCTCGTATTCACCGGGGGGGGTTGGGAATGACGAATTGCCCGAGGCGATGGGGTAGTCCATGGCGATCAGCTCGCCGCTGAAGAGGATGGCGCGCTGCAGGCCGAGGTCGATGAGGACGCGGGAGTCCCCGGGTCCGGTCCGGCTGAGGACGGCGTGGTTCCGATATGCGTTGTAGGTTTTCGGATAGGAGGGGTCCGCGGTGAACCACGCATATGTTCCCTCGGGATAGGGATTGACCCACCCTGCCCTGAAGGTCCGGGACTGGTTGGGATTGGGGCGTGGCGCGCCGCACCCCGTGACGAGGAGGGCCGTTGCGGTGGCTGCAATGAGAGATATGGCAGGCTTCATGAGCTGGTGATCCCGGGAAATGCCGGCGGAAAATAGTGCCGGGCGCCGGAAATCTCAAGCCTGCGGTGGTTGGGGGGGTTGGCAGAACGGACACCATGCGGTGGACCGCGAGGCGATCGTCGAACGAGCGAGGGTGGAACCGCAGCGGGGGCAGCGCCCTCCCGGTTTCCAGCGGTGCCGGAAGAGCCACGCGGGCGGCGGAACATGTTCGACGTAGCGGCCGGGCGAGAAGCCGTTGATCCCGTGGCGGATTGCGTTGCGATCGGCGACGTGCCGGATGGCGCCCCGGCAAACGCGCCGGGCGATGCGGCGGAGGAGGGCCGGATCGACCCGGCCGGCCGGGGTGGCGGGATGGCATGGGAGGCGCCAGCAGATTTCGTCGGCCATCCAGTTGCCGATTCCGGGGAAGGCGGCTTGGTCGAGCAGGAGCGCTTTGAGGGCGCGCCGCGGCTGCCGGCTGGTCAGCCGGGCGAGGTGCGGGAGGTTGAAGCCGGGGTCGAGCGGCTGGGGAGGGAGCGCGGCCCACGGGTCCGGGTCGCGATGCAGCACGAGCCGTCCGAACTGCCGGTAGTCGGAGAAGACGAGGGCAAGAGAGCGGCCGCGCAGGAGAAGATGGTCGTGCCGGCCGGCCTGATAGCCGGCCGGCGCGGGAAACAGGCGGCCCGCCATGCCGAGATGGACTTCGAGGTGAGTGGCGGCCCGCGAGCTCCCCGGCGCCCCTGGCGGGGAGAACGTGAACAAAAGGCGCTTGCCGTGCGCGCGGCTCGCCAGCAACTCGGCGCCGGTGAGCGCCGAGGCAATGGCGCGCGCGGAGCCGTCGCGGAAGATGCGGGTCCCGGGGTGGGCCTCGACGGACGTGATGCGCATCGAAAGACCCGCCTCCCAGAGGCGGCGCGCCAATTCAACCTCGGCGAATTCGGGCATGGGGGGTGGCTGATGGTCTGGCGAGGCGGGGCCTCGCACCGGTTGATCCCGCCGCGGCGGGAGCGACGCCGGCGGGGGACGATGAGGGGGCATTCTCGCCGTCATCCGCCGTGGTCGCCGTCGTCGTTCACCGGCATTGCGGCCCCAAACCGTGACTCACTTGGGATGACTTTCGGATTTGTTGGTGCGTTCGAGCAGGGCTTGGGTTTCGGGGTGGTTTGGTTCGAGAGCGTCGGCGCGTTTCAGGAGGGAGGCCGCGGGGCCGCGGTTTTTGTGCTGGTCGAGCCAGAGAGCCGCGAGGGCGCGGAGGGCTCGGGCGAGTTCCGCCGATTGGTCAGGAGGGATGTCGCGAATCGCCGCGCGGAGACGGTCCTCCGCTTCGGGCAGGTCGCCGGCATCACGGAGTGAGAAGGCGAACTCGATCTGAAACCCGGGACCGAGCGCATCCAACGCGGCGGAATCGCCGGAGGCCTCGGCCAGCGCTTCCGCCCGGCGGAACAGGCGGGCGGCGGCGGCCGGGTCGCCGTCGCGAAGGGTGGCCACCGCAAACCGGGCCGCGATGACCGGGTCGTCCGGATGATCGAAACGCGCTTTTTCAAGGAGCAACC
>CAYPUM010000245.1:0-6102 GCA_964413545.1 uncultured Roseibacillus sp.
CAACCTCGGGGGGACTGGGCACCATGTCGTCGAACTTGATGAAGTCGACCCCCATGTCGGCATAGTTCCGGACCAGGCCGTCATAGTACTCCTGGGCGCCGGGTTTCGACATGTCGACGCCGAAGTTCCACCACGGCTTCACCGCCCAGCCGCAGTAGGACTTCTTGTTGACGATGTCCTGCATGCGGTACTTGGTCCCCTCGACCGGCATGTTCTCATCGACGGCCCGGCGGTTGATCCCGCGCAGCAGCCAGATGCCGAACTTGACGCCCTTCGAGTGGGCATGGTCAATGGTGTGTTTCAATCCCTTCGGGAAAAAGTGCGGGTGGGATTTCGGCCGGCCGAACTTGTCGAGCGCGATGGAGATCCCCTTGCCCCTGCCGGAGAGAAACCAGCCGTTGTCGACGGTCACGGTGTCGTATCCGTATTCGAGCAGGTTCTCGGCGAGGAAGTCGATGTTCTTGTGCAGCTCCTCCTGGGTGACGGCGATGCTGTATCCGGTGTAGCTGTTCCAGCCGCGCGGCGGGGTGAGCTTCCGGGTGGCCGGAGCGGGGCCGTCCGGGCTGGGGGCCGGATCTGCGGGGGAGGCGGCGGGGGCGGCGCCAAGGATCGCGAGAGCGACCGCCGTGGCGGCGCCCGTCGCGGTGAATCGTCTGTGGTCGGTTCTGATGTTCATTGCAGGCACTCTGGTTGTGGTTCAATCAGTTGTCGAAAGTCATCTCCCATTTCACGGTGGCGGTGGCCGGCGGGACGATGCGCACCGTGGCGGTCTCCCCCTCGTTCTTGATCTCCGCCTTTCGGCCGGCGACCTTGGCGGATTTCAGGCGGCTGCCATCGGGCAGGTGGACGGTGAGCACGTATGGGTCACCGGCGACCACGGCGCTCTCGCCGGAAAGCGTCCCGGTGGCGGCGTTCCATTTCTCATCGCGCAGGCTGACGCCGCCCTGCGAGAGGTGGCGGGTGGTCGACAGCACCCACGGATGGGACCGCGCCTCGCGGATGGCGAAGACGTGCATGGCGGTGTTTTCGTCCATCGCCGGGGCGGTGAACGAGCCCTTCGCCTTGCCGAGGAACTTCTGCGTCCAGAACTCGAACACGAGATACTCCCGGTCGTCGGGCAAGCCGAGGCCGGCAAACTTGACCACCTGCTCAGGGGCCCTCCGCTTCCCTTTCGCCTTCTTGTCCTGCCAGTTGAACCGCGCCAGTACCGACCAGTGATCGAACGGCCGGTCTATCTCCTGCAGCCACCATGGCGCCTCGCCGCCGCCGCCGCGCACGTAATCCCTGAAATCCTTGTGAAACGACCAGTCCGGTCCCCGCGGGGTGTGGTCCTGCAACTGGCCGGGCACGGTGAACAGCACCGGCGAACTGCGCTTGGCGCCTTCCAGGTTGTTGTCGTCGCGATAAACCTCCGCCTTGTCGCTGAGCATCAGGACGCCTCCGGCCAGCGAAATGACGGCGGGCCGAATGATGGTATCCAGCGGCGCGGCCTCCGCGGCGAAGGTCTTCATGACCGGTTGATCTTCGCGGCCGTGCGGCAGGACGTCGCAGTGGTCGGGATCGTTGCGCCAGACCACGCCCTCCCATGAACTGAAGCCTTGGAACGACGATGCCCGGAACCCATCGGTCGCCAACCGGCAACCGTCGGCCACGCCAACCAGATCGGGCATGACGCCCCAGCACGTCAGGAGGTAGACATCGTCGCCCAGTTCCTCGCGGGCGGCCTCGTAGAAGGCGCGCAGCGCATCACCCGGAGTCGCGTTCCGGCCCCGGAAGTAATCCGCCGACTTCCGGTAGGCCCAGTCCACCAAGTCGCCCGCCCCGTCGATCTTCACGTATGAGAAGCCGAGTTTCGCCAGTCCGCGGTAGGTGGGGCGCACCACTTGGGCCACGGCCTCGGGGTTGGTCGTGTCGAGGGCGTAGAACCCGGCGCCCGACCAGGGATTGACGGTCCGTTTCACCTTGCCATCCGGGCCGCGCACAAACCATTCCGGGTGTTCCTCGACCATCTTACGGATCTTCGGATCGCTTTCGTAGAGCACGCAGAACGTCCAGACGCCGGCCTCCATCCCCGCCGAGCGAACCTTCTCCACCAGGTATTTCGCCCCGCCCGGGAACTTGTTGTTCCAGTTCAGGAACCCGTCCGGGCTTCCTCCGCCGGTCTGGAAACAGTCGTCAATCTGGAAATACTTGTAACCGAAATCGGGCAGCCGTTTCTCGGTGAAGACATCGACGACCTCGTCGAGAACCCGCTGGTTGAATCCGCCACGGTAGGGCCACCACGTGCAATAGCCGGTGACCGATTCCTTCCAGACGTCGTAAGTCCATGGCGCATAGTAGTCGAGCCCCTTGTATCTCTGATAGAAGCGCGGCCGGAACACGATCTCGAGCGTGCCGTCCGATCCGCGGCTCTCGCAGGAAACGGCGACCCCGCCCTCGCCGGGGCGGCTCGGATCGAGCCGGGTGGCGCGCCCGCCGGGGCCAACCAGGACCCAGTCCCAGCGCCGGTCGTAAACGGCGTGGTTGCGCAGGCTGCGGCTGAGTCCGACGCTGGTGCGCACGCAGTCGAAGCGTTCCTGCGCCTCGCGCGAGGCCTCGGCCGGGAACGCCTCCCTGCTGCCGTGGATCGTGCCGCGGAGGACCGGTTCGACGCCCTTGCCCGCGCCGGAGAGCGTGAATCGCAAACGTTGCTCGACCTTGTCTCCGTCGTTACCCGCGACCGACGGTTTGAGTTCGACGGCGCCGGGCGCCTTCTTGCCGGCAGCGTCCTCCGGGCGCACCGTCGCATCGAGGATCACGCGGTTGTGGTAGCGGAGGATGAGGCGGCCCTCCGCCTTGTTCCAGTCGACTTTGGCCGGGGCGTTGGGGGGCGCGGCGGAAATTTCCCGGGCCGTGGCTGCGCTCATGCCGCCGGCGGCCAGCAGGACGACCGGGAGGCAGACTTTCGGGAGGTATTTGCTGAGGTCTCTCATGGGAATGAAGCGAGGTGTTGCTGTGAGGGATGCACGACTAGTTACGGCCGGAGTCTTTTGCAAGCCTGACCGTCGTCCGGCCCGGCTTGTCGATCTCGAAAGTCTTGGTGGCGAAGCCGGCGTCCACTTCGAGCTCGAACGGGGCCGCGGATTGGACGCTGATCGTCACGGGGTCGTCCGCCGATTTCCTGGCGTCGGCGACGAGGCTCACGCTGCGCCCGTAATCCGGCCCCCATTTCAGGTTGCGCACGCCATGCTTCCCGGTCATGCGGAGCGTCCAGCGAATCTTGTTTTCGGGCGCGTGCGGCCGGATGCCGATGATGTACTCGATCAGGGTGGCGATCGGCTGGACGCCGGTCCAGCCGACGAAGTCGCGCTTGCTGTGTTCCCCCGGCTTGCCGGGCTTTTCCTGGTCGTAGTTCTCGTGGAGCGTCCCGGTGTTCTTCCAGGTGGCGTGAATACCCTCGAGCCCGTTGACGGCGATCTGGCGGGCCTCGGCGCGGTAACCGTATTCGGTGAGGCCCTTGATCACCATCGTGTTGGTGGGGATCCAGACCGAGCCGCGCCAGTACGCGCCGCCGTCGCCGTCGTAGTCCGGGCTCCTGCGGCCCAGCGTCGGAACCATGACCGGAGTCTTGAAGTTGGCCCGGTCGAAAAGGTGCTTCTTCATCTGCGCGGCGCGCCCGGGCGGCGCGATCCGCGAAAGCAGCGACCAGTAGGAGGCCACCGACCAGACATTGACCGGCTCGCGCTCCCGGTTGCAGTCGGTGTAGAACTGGTCGCCCGCGTGCCACATCTTCGAGTTGATCAGCTTTTCAAGGGCGGCGTGTTCCTCGCCGAATTTGGCGGCCCGTTGGTCGTCGCCCACGAGCGCGGCCATTTCCTTCAGTTGGGCCGCCACCATCGCCTGTTCGCAGGTCGAGTCGATCGAGATGCCGGGGTTCGGACGGTTGTCCATCCCGTTGTTCCAGTCGAAGGTCCGGTAAAGACCGTCCGGTTGGCCGTACTTGTCCTTCAGGTAGAAGAAAAACCGGTCGAGGATGGGCAGGGCCTTCTCGATGCGGCTCAAGTCGCCGGTGTGGCGGTGGTAGTTGAGTTCCCCGAGGCTGAAGATCGGGTTGTGAATGTCCCAGTTGTGGCTGCCGGTGACATCCCAGACATGGGGGATGCAGCCGTCGTCCCGCTGCGCGGCGTAGAACAGGTCGTAGCCGTGCATGGGATTGGTGATCTTCGGGTGGGCGTCCTGAACGTAGATGCCGAAGTGGGAGATCCAGACGGTGTCCCACATCCAGATGCGCCCCTTGGTGAAGGCCGTGTCGAAGAGGTGCTGTCCGTCGTAGCGGCTCATCTTCTCGTCCGCGATCCGCCAGGTGTCGTAATAGAGGTCCACCCATCCCGGGTGCTCCTCGATAACCGGTTCGGGGAGTTTCCGGCGCCAGTCGTCGGGCGTCGCGCCGAACGCGCTCAGCGAGCCGAGCAGAACGATGGCGGATGAGAAAATACGAAGGGGCATGGCGATCTTGGGAGTGCTGAACCTGAATACCTTGCGAGGAAGAGTTTCGGACCGGTTGACGAAAACGGCAAACAACCGTGCGACATCCCTCTCGTATACAGCTCGCATCGCCGTCCTCGTTCACCGAAATTTCGCGAAATCTGCAGGCACACACCCGAATCATTAATAACAAGTCCTGAATTTCAACGATTCTAATCGACGATGCGTCCGCAGAGTTTCCGGTCTCTGGGCGGCGGCCGGAACGGAGTCCGACATTGCCCCCGGTCTCCGGCGCGATCCTCCCGCCGCCGCCGGCGGCGGGTCTTCTCAGACAGGCTCCCGGGCACTCACCGCGGATTGCAGAAGCGGCCCAAGTTTCTTGAGAAACTTCCCGCGGAGCTTCCACGCCCTGATTCCCGCGTAGTCCGCGGGATGAATCGGCTTCGGCAGCAGCGGATCCTCCCGCACCGCCTGCCACCATCGCTGCCGGTCTTCGCCGAGGACTTTCCTGATTTGCGCCAACGAGGGGGTCTTGCTCCGCAGTTGATCGAGAGCACGCGTGGCAAACCTCATGTAGTCCTGGTAGCCACTATCGATCGAAGCAAAGTCCCATGCCAGCCCCGCGACCTCCCGGGGCTTCCACTTGCCGGCAAGCCCCCCCTCGAAAAGCATCACCGTGGTCGGGGCGAATCCGTGACCCGCCACCACCTCCCCCAACTCTTCAACCGGATCGGGTGTCACCCAGACGCTGCCTTGGAGACGTCCAAAGTGATTGCCACACATCCAGCGGCGGAATCGTGCCCGTGCGACTCCTTCGCGACTCGGAAGGTCGAATGTCAGGAGCCGCCACTTGCCGTCCCATCGGCGCTGCCACGCCGCTTCCGGATCGCGACCGCCCGCAACAATCAGCCGGCCCAGCTCCGTCAGCCGCGGCACCCACCCGGACTTGCCGGCCACCGCTTCAACCAGACCCCTTTTCCTCAGCCTCCGCAGGTGCTCCCGCCTCGACTTCGACTCGTCGATCCACGCCATGATGCGATCCAGATTCCGCAGCGTGGGGTGTGTCGCCAGCACCATGAAGCCCCCAACAAGAAGAAGAGTCTCATAACCCGCGTCCCGAACCTTCTCCGACAAAACCTCGTTCACACGCATGTCCGTTAACGTTGACGAATCCAAGTGGCAAGAGCGGAGTGCATCCGCCGCTCCTTTCATCCCCGACGATTCCCTCGCCGCCCCTCCGGCATTGATAGCCAAGCATGGCCCTCCATCCGCTTCCGGTCGCCTCGATCGATTCATCGACAACTGCCAGCCACCACCCAACCCACCCCCGCATCTCAGGGCCATCGCACAACCGCAAAGAGCAGCGGCCGCGCAAGCGCAGTATGGCGGTACCGCATTACCGCGACGTCGTGCAGCCATGCAGCCGCGGAATCCCAGTCCCCGCCACTCATGTTCGACAACGTTGACGAACATGCGAGGCGGTGTTCGCGAGCCTCGTGGGAGGTTGCGAGAGCGGGAGCGAAGCCGCCCGGAGGCGGGGGATCCACCTCGCGGAGCGGTCCGCCGCGGCCACCTGAGGTCGTCAACGTTGACGAACATGCGAGGCGGTGTTCGCGAGCCTCGTGGGAGGTTGCGAGA
>CAYPUM010000246.1:0-6096 GCA_964413545.1 uncultured Roseibacillus sp.
AGGCAAGGTGCGAGGAGGGCGAGATCGACTACATGATGACGACCTTGCGGGGGGTGTTCCCCGGCCTCGATCTTTCCCGTGACGACATCGTCTACAAGTTCTGCGGCGTGCGCCCGCTGCCGGCGTCCCGCCTCGACTACACCAGCCGTGTCCCTCGATCCCACCATGTCGAGATCAGTCCCCCGGACGCGGGCCGGAGTTTTCCGGTCTACAGCCTGATCGGCGGCAAGTGGACCACCTTCGGCGTCTTCGCAAGGGAAGTGGCGGACCGGATCCTTGCCGAACTCGGCGCGGAGCGGATCAGGAACCTCGACGAGACGCCTTACTCGGGCGCCGAGAGCTTTCCCGAAAGCGACGAGGCGAAGGATACGCTGGTTCGGGAACTCGCTCAACGGCACCGCCTCGGTGAAGAATACGCCGCGGAGCTGCTGAAGCGCTACGGGATGGAAGCGATGACGCTGGCGGACGCGAAGAGCGCGAAACTGGCCCTTCCTCTGGAAGCCCTGCCAGGCTATTCGGTCGGAGAAATCGAATACATCGCCGGGAACGAATGCATCGGGCACCTCACCGATCTGACCGAGCGCCGGAGCTTGATCACCTTGCTGGGCAACTCCTCGGAAGAGGTTCTCGAGGAGTTGGCGCGGGTGGCCGGAGGGGTCCTCGACTGGAGCCCCGAACGCCGCAGACAGGAAGTCGCGTCGGCGCTGGAAGCCGCCTCGAGCGGGAAATAGGAGAATTCATAACAAGCGGAACAGGCGGAGATGAACTCGGCGGAAAGAGTGATGGCAGTTCTCCGGGGCGAAGTCCCCGACCGGATTCCTCATTTCGAATGGATCATCGATCCCAAAACGCGGCACGCTCTCTGTCCGGGGAGTGATATCGAGGAGTTCACGGTTCGGATGGACCTCGACGCCATGCTGACGGCCCCTGATTTCACGAGCGAGCAGGTCGGGCCCAGTCTCTTCCGCAACGAATGGGGCGTGGTGGTCGAGAAGGGCGGGGAACAGCACTCGGTCGTCAAGCAAGCGGCCATCGAAACCCTCGAGGATTTCGCGACATACGAGCCGCCGGACCCGGAGGCCCCGCACCGCTGGGAAAGCCTGAGGCAGCTGGTCGCGAGATACAAGGGACGCTACGCCATCGGAGTCCACCTCAACGATGTGTTGTCCATCCCGCGCAACCTGATGGGCTTCCAGGCGTTGATGATGGCTTTCGCGGTGGAGCCCGAGCTGGTGCGAAAACTGGCGGAAATGTCGGCCGATCTCAATGTGGCGCTGGCCAAGGGGGCCGCCCGATACGGAGCGGATTTCGTCTTCACGGGTGACGATTACTCCTCCGCGCAAGGCCCCTTCATGTCGCCCGACACCTTCCGGGAACTCCTCTTCCCGTCCCTGAAGAAGGTGATGGGTGGATTTCGCCATCACGGCCTCCCCGTCATCAAGCATAGCGACGGGAACATCATGCCAATCCTCGACATGATCCTCGAGAGCGGGATCGATTGTCTCGACCCGATTGACCCCATGGGAAGCATGGACATCGGACAGATGAAGAGGACCTGCGGCGAACAGATGGCACTCAAGGGGAACGTGAACTGCGCCACCACCCTCGTGAACGGCTCGACCGAAGAGGTGGTCCGGGAAACGTTGGACGTCATCCGGTCAGCCGGCGAAGGGGGCGGCCTGATCGTGTCCTCCAGCAACAGCATCCATTCGTCGGTGAACCCCGCCAACTACCTCGCCATGGTGAGTACGATCAAGGCCTACGGGAAGTATCCGCTGCAATTGGATTTTCAAAGCTCGGGCGCGGGGGAGGCATTTTCATAACCAGGGAGAATTCATATGGCATATCTGTTGGGCATTGACGTGGGTTCCACGAACCTGAAGGCGATTCTGTTTGACGATCACGGAAGGGTTGTCGCGAGAGGAGATACTCCGACGCGGCTGAGCCATCCCGATGCCGAACATCCCGACTGGGCGGTGTGGGAACCGGATCAGATCTGGAATGGTGTTGCGCAATCCGTGAAGCAGGTCGCCACCCGCGTCGATGCCGGCCGGATCAAGGGCGTCGCGGCGACCGGATTGGGGATGGACGGCGTGCCCCTCGACCAGGACGGCAACTGGCTCTACCCGTTCATCTGCTGGCATTGCCCGAGGACCATTCCCCAGCAGGAATGGTGGATCGAGCACATCGGCGCCGAGAAGCAGTTCAAAGTCGGGGGCGATCAGATCTGGACCTTCAACACCGCCTTGCGGCTGCTCTGGATGCAGGCCAACGAGCCGGCCATCCTGGAACGAACCCACAAGTGGGTCCTGATCGAGGATTTCGTCAATTACCAGTTGTGCGGCGAGTTCGCCACCGACTACAGCATGGCCTCCACAACCCTGCTCTTCGATGTGAAGAACCGCTCGTGGAGCGGTGAGATGATCGAACGGAGCGGGATCGACGCGAGGTTGCTGTGTCAGCCGCATCCCGCCGGGACGGTTCTGGGCACGGTCCACGAAACGGCGGCGGAGGCCACCGGGCTGGCCGCGGGGACACCGGTCGTCCTGGGCGGACACGATTACTGCTGCGGCTGTCTGCCCACGGGAGCTTATGAACCAGGCGTGGTGCTCGACGTGCTGGGAACGTGGGAAATGGTGGTCGCCGCGCTCGACGCTCCGGTGCTGACGCCGCAGGGACGCGAGATGGGCGCCTTGGTCGATTGTCATGTCGCCAGGGACAAGTTCACCGTGATGGGGGCCACGGTGTCGGCGGATATGCTGGAGTGGTTCAAGCGGGAGTTCGGGGAGAAGGAAACAGAACTGGCGGAATCCGGTGATCGGACCGATTGGGAGCTGCTGATCGACCTGGCCCGGCAATCCGCAATCGGCAGCAACGGCGTGTTCTTTCTCCCTCACATGTCGGGAAGTCATTGTCCGGTGCTCGATCCCAAGTCCGCCGGAACATTCGCCGGTTTGCGCAACACCCACACCCGTGGCGACCTGCTCCGCGCCATCGTCGAGGGCATGGGCTACCAGTCCTTCCAGATCGTAAAGGCCTTTGAGAGGAACATGTCGGTTGAGAGCGAGCGCATCATCGCCATCGGCGGCCCCACCAACAACGACCTCCTGATGCAGACGAAGGCGGACATCCTCGGCAAGGCGATTCAGGTCCCCGAGGTCGAGGAAGCGGTTCCGTTGGGGGCCGCCATCCTGGCCGGCATCGGGACGGGTGTCTACCAGAGCGAAGAGGACGCCTTCCGGCAGGTGAGCCGGGAGGGAACAAGCTTCGAGCCCGACGCCGGCTCGCACGAGCGATACACGGAGCTGTATCGGAAGTACGAGGAGCTTTATCCGAGCATGAAGGAATTCTACGGCGGCTGATACCGCCGGAACGAGGAGTTGTGATCGTGGCAGGATCTGTCAGTCCGATCGGTATCACCGGGTTGAGTTGTTGCCTGCTCGGCGCCTCGGCCGTGGCGGATGAAGCGCCCCTCCGGGTGCGGATGGAGAACTTCACCGTGATGCCTTCGACCGGGCCGGTGGTCAATGTGCTGGTCGAGAACCGCACCGGGAAGGCGACCGGGACCGTGGTGCGGGTCCGTTGGCCGGACGGCTGGAAAGGCGCCCCGGAGGAGCAGAAGATCATGATCACCCCCGAGGGAACCGCCAAGGCCGCCTTCACCATCGAAAAGGCGACCGATATCGCCGCAAATCGCTATCCTGTTTCGGTCGAGGCCATGACTGGAAACCGGACCGTGACCCGGACCCAGCAGATCGTCTGCGCGACCGCACCTTACCTGAAACCAAAGCTGGATGGCCGGCTGGACGACTGGCAGGACGCCGCCCCGATCACCTTCCTGACGCGGGGCAAGGCGACGACCGTGATGACCGGCTGGAGCCGCAGGCAGTTCTGTCTCGCGGTGCGTGCCGGCCAGATGGTGGCCGGCGCCGTGCAGTTCGCGTTGACGCCGGGGGCAGCCGAGGCGCCGGGACGCTTCGAGTGGCTGGTGGTGGCGCCGAACGAGGACGGGCGGGCAAAGTGCTACCAACTGTTCCGGCCCGGCGACGATCTTGCGATCGCGGAGCGGGCCCGTCCGCTGGCAGGCATGGAGAGCAGCGTCCTGGAGGCGAAGGTGACCCGCAAAGGCGCGGCCATGTGCTTCGAAATTGCCGCCCCCGTGAAGGCCGTGCCGGGACTGCGCCCGACTCCGGGCCGCACCTTCGGATTCTCGCTGCTGGTGCATACCGCGGACGGACTGCGCGATCTCGGCGGCGTGATGAACCTCTGGGACGACCAACGCTCGCCCCGGTCCTGGTGCCGGTGGAAGGGAGCATCGTTCGGCCCCACCCCGCCGTTCGACAGCAACATCGAATTCGGATTCTCGAGCTCCATTCACTAAGGCAAGAAGAGAATCAAAGGAAGACAACCATGAAGACATCCACGATCGCAGGAGTCCTGCTGGGAATGATGATGGCGCCCGCGGTGGCGAAAGCAGGATCGCCGGTATTCAAGACCGCCGCCGCCACCGGCGACAATCCCGCCGCGACCGGCAGGAAGGCCGCCGCCGAATTGAAGAAGGCATTCGGTGAAACCGCTCTGAAGGCGGTGTTGGTGATGGATTCATTCGAAGACCTCGAGAACAAGCAGGCGATGCTGGAAGGCGTCGCCGCGGCGTTGCCGAAGGAAATCCTCTTCGGTGGAACCTCCTATGGCGGATTCACGCAGAAGGGCGCCATGGATTACGACAGCGTCGTGCTGCTCGGCATCGGAGGCGAGGGGGTAGCCGTCACACCCGCCCTGGCCGCGAAGATGGGCGCCGCGGGCCTCACCATGGAAAACAACCTCGAAAAGCTGACAGCCGCGCTCAAACGGGCCGGCGAACGGCTCGCCAAGCAGTTGCCCGGCCTCGATCGCGGCAGTTTGCTCTTGCTGGTTTCCGACGCGCATTCGCCGAAAAACCAACTGCTGCTCGATGGCGTGCAGAAGGTGGCCGGCAGGAAACTGCCGATCACCGGCGGCTCGGTTAACAAGAATGCGGGCCAGAACTGGGTCTATTTCCGTGGCAAGGCGTACACCGACAGCGCGATCGCCCTCCTGCTGACCGGCCCCTTCCAAGCCACCCAGACCGGTCGGCAGGCCAAGACGAACGAAGCCGTCATCCAAACCGCGAGCCAGGGTTCCGCCGCGGCGCTGAAAGACGCCCCGAACGAGCCCCTCGCCCTCCTGGCGTTCAATTGCGGGGGCCGAATGGGCAAGCTGAACCGGCTCGAAGACGAGTTGGAGGCCATCCAGGCCTCGGCCGGCAAGGAAATACCGATTTTTGGCGCCTATTGCGCTGGCGAATACGGCCCCTCCGATCTCAGCGAAGACAAGGGAGATGCGACCCCCTGCGGCCGCGGCTGGCATGTCATGTTCACCGCTCTGACGGCGCGAAAGTAGTCTTGGGCGAGGAGGGTGAGGAGGCTCGGGGCAGAAGGGTATTGAGGGCGAAGAGGTTGGGGCGGAGGGTGGAAGGCGGGGTGGGAGATCCGAGGGGAGGCGGCGTAGTGGCAGGTGGTGAGCGGGGGGTGATGGGATGATGATGGTGCTCGGTCCTTGCTTCAGGAGACCGGTCTCATAGGCTCGGGCCCGGTGGACGAGCTTCCTTCCGAGTTCGAGGCTTCAGCGCAACCCAACGACGCCTTCGTCAAGGGGGTGTTCCGTGAGCCGGAGCATATCACGCCGCTGCTCCGGGGGTGTCTTTCACCGGTTCTGGCGGCGCGCCTCGATTGGTCAACGATCGAGGCGCAGCCGGCCTCGTTCGTGCGGTCGAGTTTGCAGCAGGTGCATTCGGACCTGCTTTTCTCAGTGCGGTTCGACGCCCGGGAGGCGCTGCGACAGCGACCTTGACGTCGAGGAAATCTACCGTAACCTGTCAGGCAATCCGCAACTGGAGCAACGAGCAATGTCGGTAGCCGAGAAACTCAGGGCTCAAGGGCTGAAGCAGGGGCTCGAACAGGGGCTCGAACAGGGACTCCAACGCGGCCGTGCGGAGGGCCGGGCCGCAGGGTTGTGGATCGGCAAGATCATGGCGTTGGAGGAGTTTCTCGGCCTCCGACAGACGTCATGGGAGGA
>CAYPUM010000247.1:0-6051 GCA_964413545.1 uncultured Roseibacillus sp.
CACCGTTCCGGAGCGCCATTTCTCAAGGGCGCGCCGCTTCGATTCCCGCCGTCCTCGTCCTGGCGGTGTTGCCTGCCTCATCCACCGCCCCGGCCGAGGCCGGTCCGTTCCTCGCCGTGAAGGGTGCCGGCTCAGCCAACCTCGTCCTGAAGGACAACGATTTCTCGCGGGCCGGGCAGGACGTCGTGCTCGGGCCGGACGTCCCGCCCGCGGCGGTCAAGCGCAACCCGTCGGGCGGCTGGCAGCACCCCGGGGTGCGGGACCGGTTGCCGGTCTTCCGGGAGCGGGTGGCCGAACGGTTGACCTTTCCCTTGTCCTGGCCTGCCTGGAAGGAGCGGAACGGCGACGATTTCGAGCGCTGGCGCAAGGAAACGCGGGCCCGGGTTCGCGAGCGGTTTCTCGCGGCGCCACCCGCGGCGCCCTTCGCCCCCGAGATCGTATCGAGCCGCAAACGCGACGGCTTCACCGCCCACAAGATCACTTTCAACCTCACGGCCGACAGTCGCGTCCTTGCCTGCCTGCTGGTGCCGGACGGCACCGGGCCGCACCCCGCCGTGCTCATGCTGCACGATCACGGCGCCGAGTTCCGCATCGGCAAGGAGAAGTCGGTCGAACCGTGGTACGCGCCCACAGAGAAGACTGCCGTGGCCCGCAAATGGGTCGAGAAGGTTTACGGCGGGCGGTTCGTCGGCGACGAACTGGCGGCCCGCGGATACGTGGTGCTGGTCTATGACGCCCTGAACTGGTCGGACCGCGGCGGCGCCGGCTACGACGGCCAGCAGGCGCTCGCCTCGAACCTGTTGCACCTCGGGATGAGCTTCGCCGGTCTCATCGCCCACGAGGACCTGCGCGGCGCGGAGTTCCTCGCTTCCCGGCCCGAAGTCGACAAGAGCCGCATCGCCGCCATGGGCCATTCGATGGGTTGCTTCCGCGCCTGGCAGGTGGCGGCCATGTCGGATCACATCGCCGCCGGGGTCTGCTGCTGTTGGATGGCCACCGTCAAGAGCCTCATGGTTCCCGGCAACAACCAGACCAAGGGGCAGTCCGCCTTCACCATGACGCACCCCGGGCTCTTCAACGACCTCGACTATCCCGACGTGGCTTCGCTGGCCTGCCCCAAGCCCATGCTCTTCTTCGCCGGCGAGCAGGACAAGCTGTTCCCGGTCCCCGGCGTCAGGGAGGCCTTCGCAAAGATGCGGGAGGTGTGGAAAAGCCGGGGCGCCGGTGACATGCTCACCACCAGGCTCCTGCCCGTCCCCCACCAGTTCAACGCCGCGATGCAGGACGAGGCGTTCGAATGGCTGGACCGGCAGCTCCGGCCACAGACGACGAACCAAGGACAACCCAAACCGCGCGGATGATGAGACTTGCGCCAATCAGAATCCTTTCACGAAAGACGGCGCCCCTGACGGAGGGCACGGTGCGGATCGAGCTGATCCCGTCCCATGCCTGGGCCAACCGTGGCGCGTCTTACATGAAAGTGTGGATTCCCCTGGCGCTGCCGCCCCGTCGACCCCACCAATGAAGTGATGGCCGGAATCGCCGCCGTGCAGCAGCCCCGCGGCGATCTCAAGGTTCGCAGTGCGTGGGTGTCCCGCATCGTGCCGGCTCACCGGTTGCCGGGATCGCGACTCCGTGGTTCCCCGGAACACGAAGGCACGCAAGGCCGCTTGGTGGGTCACCACCAGATGCACAAAAACTTGTTCCGCATCCGGTTTCGCGGCCATGGCCCGTTCGGTACCCGTCTATTCCGGAAAACCGCCCGAAGTAATCGGGAAATTCCCATGGCGTCATATTGACATCATCCTTTATGCTGGCATATTGATGTCATGGTTCGGGTGCAGATCCAACTTCCGGACGGGCTTTACCGCGAGGCCAAGCGGCTGTGCGAGGAACGCGAGATGTCGCTGGCGGAATTGGCGCGGCGCGGCATCGAGCACGCGGTCACCGTCCTCAACCGGGGCCGGAAGGGGGCCCCGTGGCTTCCCCCGCAGCCGCAACCGCTGGGCTGGAGCGATCTCACGGAAGAGGAAATCAAGCGCATTGCGCAGGAAGGGAGCACCGAACAAGGGGCGTCGGAGGGATGATTTCCATCGACACCAACATCCTCTTTCACGCCTTCAATGCGGACTCCCCCCTCAATGGCAGAGCCTACGACTGGCTGGCATCGAGCGGGGACTCCGAAGATGTCGCGATCTCCGAGTTCGTCCTGGCCGAGCTGTATCGCCTCGTGAGAAACCCGGTCACGGCCGGTGCCGCCGCCTTGAGCGCCCGGGCCGCCTTCCAGCTTATCGAGGCTTACCGCCAGCATCCACGGTGGATGCTCATCGGCTTCTCGGCCCACAGCCGCGCCCTGCACGACCGCTTGTGGAAGGAGGCCGCCCGGTCCGGGTTCGGCTATCGGAAACTCTACGATGTGCGCACCGCCCTGACCCTCCTCGAACACGGTGTGACGGAATTCGCGAACGAGGACTATGCGTTCAACGCGCCGCATCCGCGCCGCCTGCACATCCTGGATTCCCAGCCACCGGAGGCGGGCGCGGAGTTCCGGGCCGCGGCCGATGCCCTGCGAACAGCGAAGAACACGAAAAGCAGGCACCCGGTCTCTCGGCTGAACTCGCCGCCCTGGGACCCCGGGAGCATCAATGTTCTTGACCCAGCGCCTGACCCTCGGCCCCGACCAACGCCTCCGCATCGAGCCCGTCGACGCCTCGGAATCGAGCACCCTGCCGGATGTCTGGATCAGGCCGCTGCAGGAATCGGACATTGCGGGCGGCTGCCTGCGCGGTATAGGGTCTGCGGCGGATTCGAGTGACAGACCCGATGAGAAACCTCGCGCGAGTGACCGCCGTGCTTTTGCTGCTGACAGGGAGCCTGTGGGCCCGGGAACGGGCCGCCAAGGTGCGGGTGAAGGCGGCCTGCTTTCCGGGTGGGGGGAGCGAGCTCGAACTCGACCTGTATCTGGGCGAGGATGGCGAGAGCATGCCGGTGGTCTTCTGGCCGGGCAAGCTCGCGCCGGAGGTCGAGATCCCCCGTTTGCCGGTCTGGCGGTTTGGGCGTTGGGAGACGAGGGAGGATCCGGACCGAAAGGGCGCGACCATGAAGGTGTTCGTCGAGCGGGGCCGCGCGAAGCCCGCCGCCGCCGGCCGGCAGTGGATTCTCGCCCTGCGGCAAGGCGGCAATCCGGACGGGCCGTTGAGGATCCGGACATACGGCGCCGACGACACGGCGGTCCGGGAGGGCGGGGCCCTGTTCCTGAACCTCACAAGGGGGCCGATCAGGGTGGACCTCGACGGCCAACGCGCCGGCGTGGGGCCGGGAAGGCATCGGATCATCAACCCGAACACCGGGCGTGGTCAGCAGTACCCCATCGTGCTCTATTACCAGGTGGACGACGGATTCCGCCCCTTTGTCGAGAGCACCTGGTTCCACGGCGAGCGAAGGCGCCGCCTTGCGATCATCATGCATCATCCCGAGGCCCGCGCTCCGCGCCTGTTCTGCCTGACCGACATCGCGCCGCGGCGGGAGGAACGCTAAACCCGACAAGTGTCATGGCTTCACGATCTTTGGTTTTTGGGCATGCTGTCGTCTTGCTGGCGGCGGGTGCGGTGTCTGCCGTTGCGCAACCGGCCGCGAGCGCCGGCGAGCTGCGGGTTGCGGTGGTCGACCGGCCGCCGGCGGGCCCGGGAAACGGGCACTACGCCGGCAACCGCGCACCGCTGGTTCCCGACCGGTTGCTCAAGCTGCCGCCGGGGGCGATCAAACCGGAGGGTTGGTTGCGGCGCTGGCTGGAGCTTCAACGCGACGGGTTGACCGGCCACCTCCCCGAGATCAGCGCCTGGCTGCAGAAGGCCGGCAACGCATGGCTCAGCGAGGGCGGGAAAGGCAAGTGGGGGTGGGAGGAGGTGCCGTATTGGCTCAAGGGGTATGTGGACCTCGCCATCGTGCTCGACGACCCCGCGCTGCTCGCCGAGGCCCGGACGTGGATCGAGGGCGCCCTGCGGACCCGGCGCGCGGACGGCGACTTCGGCCCGCCGCTGCGCTTCGGCAACGGCCACCGGGATTTCTGGCCGAACATGATCATGCTCTACGCCCTGCGCTCGTGGCACGAACACACCGGCGACCGGCGCATCCTCGAATGCATGACCCGCTACTTCCGCTTCCAGGCGGAGATCCCGGACGAGGAGATGCTCTCGGGCCAGTGGGACAAGGTCCGCGGCGGCGACAACCTCGACAGCATCTACTGGCTCTACAACCGCACCGGCGAGGCGTTCCTGCTGGATTTGGCGCGCAAGATCCACCGCTGTACCGCGGACTGGAAACAGCGCGACGATCTGCCGACGTGGCACAACGTCAACATCGCGCAGGGGTTCGATGAACCCGCGCTCTACTACCAGCAAAGTCGCGACCCGGGCGACCTGCAGGCCGCCCACGACAACTTCCGGCTGGTGCGCCGGCGGTACGGGCAGGTGCCGGGCGGGATGTTCGGCGCCGACGAGAACGCGAGGCCCGGCCACGACGACCCGCACCAGTGCATCGAGACCTGCGGAATCGTCGAGCAGATGTTCTCCGACCAGCAACTGCTGGCGATCACCGGCGACCCGTTCTGGGCGGACCACTGCGAAGAGGTGGCCTTCAACACCTACCCCGCCGCGGTGATGCCGGACTTCCGCGCCCTGCGTTATCTCACCGGCCCCAACCAGGTTCTCAGCGATGACAAGGAGCATTTCCCGGGGCTCGAGACCCGTTGGCCGCTCTTCATCATGAGCCCGCTTGCGCACCGCTGCTGCCAGCACAACCACTCGCACGGCTGGCCGTATTTCGCGGGCCGCCTGTGGAGCGCCACCCGCGACAACGGACTGGCGGCCGTGCTGTACAGCGCCGCCACCGTGCGGGCAAGGGTGGGGGAGGGCGCCGGGGTGACGATCCGCTCCGAAACCCGCTACCCGTTCGGCGACCGGATCCGCTTCACGATCGAGGCGCCCGCGCCGGTCTCCTTTCCGCTGTATCTGCGGGTCCCCGGCTGGTGCGAGAGCCCCGCCGTCAAAATGAACGGTCGCGAGGTGGAATCCGCCGCCGGACCGGGGCAGTTCATCCGCCTCAAACGGACATGGAAGAGCGGGGACACCGTGGAGCTGGCGCTGCCGATGAAGGTCCGCGTCAGGCGCTGGGAAAGGAACCACCACAGCGCCTCGGTCATGCGCGGCCCGCTGACGTTCGCGCTACGGATCGGGGAATCCGTCATCCGGCGCCGCAGCGACGAGGTGCTCACCCCCAACTCGCAATGGCAGCGTGACCTCGATCTCGACCAGTGGCCGGCGTGGGAAATCCATCCGGAGACCCCGTGGAACTACGGACTGGTGCTCGACGACGACGACCCCGCATCCTCCTTCCGGGTCGTCGAGCGCCCGTGGCCCGCGGACGACATGCCCTTCACCCACGCCGGCGCGCCCGTTCTCCTCGAGGCCATGGGCCGGCGCATCCCGCAATGGCGGCTCGACGAGAACGGACTCGCCGGCGCCTTGCAGGACAGCCCGGTGCGCTCCGGCGAGCCGGTCGAGCAGATCTCCCTGGTTCCGATGGGGGCGGCGCGGCTGCGGATCAGCTCGTTTCCCGTGATCGGCGCCGGGCCGGAGGCCCGCACATGGCAAGCCGGCCGCGACGAACTACGGAAATAGTACGACGAATCCCGCAAGGAACGCGGCGCGGGGTGGAAACACGACCGCGCTCCGCCAGAGCGAAGGAACGCCCCCGGCGGGCTTGTCCCGCCGCCTGCGCTTTCGTGTCCACCGCCGACTTGGCGATGCCGGCGGAGGAACGCCCCCGGCGGGCTTGTCCCGCCGGAGCGAACGATTGGCCCGCTACGCGAGACCGCCACCCGCACAACGCCCCCGGCGGGCTTGTCCCGCCGGAGCGAACGATTGGCCCGCTACGCGAGACCGCCACCCGCACAACGCCCCCGGCGGGCTTGTCCCGCCGGAGCGAACGATTGGCCCGCTACGCGAGACCGCCACCCGCACAACGCCCCCGGCGGGCTTGTCCCGCCGGAGC
>CAYPUM010000248.1:0-6024 GCA_964413545.1 uncultured Roseibacillus sp.
CCTCTGCACCCCTTCCAACCCCGGCCCCTGAGCCCCCATGACCCCGGCCCCAAAAAGGAAATTCCTTGCAGCAACCGCGCGCGGTTTCAGAGAAATTTCTAAGAGCCTATCGTTCCCAAGTGTCCTCACCACGATGCAGATCCACAGCTCAATTAGAACAGGCGCCATGAAACCAGCCCCGAAAAAGGAAATTCCCAGCAGTATTCGAACACCCAACGTGGAGAACACAGCCATGGCCGGACAGCAAAAACGCTGCGATGATCAGGACAATACGGCACAGGTTCAACCCGATCGCTCACCCCGGTCCCGCCGCCGATTCGTGGCGAGTGTTGCCGGTGGCGGTGCGGTGGCGCCGGCGATTGTGGGAATGATCGTGGCGGGTGTTTTTCGGCCTGCTGCTGTGGCGCAGGAACCGGGCGTTTCGACGCCGGCGCCCCCCGTGTTCAAGAGCAAATACGCCGCTGAGCAGATAGCCGCTGCGAAGAAGCATGATTTGTATGCCACGTTCTACGGCGCGCAGTTGATCGTGACCGGCAAAGTCGGGAAACGCGAGGCCCCGGTCCCGGAGCTTCCCGGCGCGGAGAATCGACCGCCGGTATTTGAATGTTTTCTATACGAACCAAGGACGTTGTACGTGAACAAGCAGTTCGCCCAAACGTATGAAGAACACTCGATAGGCGGCGCGCCGAATGCGGACCTCGACAAAACGCCATACATCCTTGCTCAAACTTTTGGCGAGAGTCAGACCTATCTCGGGCACGCCAGCAAGGACGTGTTGCAAGTGGCGAGTATCGCGATTGAGCAGCGCACCCACGATGAAGCGGTGCGACTGCACCAGGCGAAAACCGATCCTTCCAGCCATCCGCTATTCAAGGCCGTCCGCGCCGCGAGGAACATCGCGACGGTTGATGTGATGGACGGCATGGCCGCCAGCACCGCCTTCGATCGCGCGGGCAACATGATTGAGGAACTTGGCCGGCGAATCGACAAGGAAACACACATCGTCTTGCTGAATGCGAACCTTCGCGGCAAGCTTCCCGAAGATGCCGATGTTGGCAGTCACCTGCGTATCACCAAGCCGCTGGCGAGTCCGGTGGAGTCGCAACCGCTGCTGGTGTTGTGGGAAATGAGGAAGGGCAGGGCGCAAGCGACGCATGTGGAAACGATGGACGAAGCCACGCTGCGCATCGCCGCCGCAGCGTTGAAGCGTGACTTTGAGCGATTCACGACTGACGCGCTGGGTCCACAGGAAGGCTCCAGCCGGGGCTCGGAAGATGTCGCCCCGCCAGACGATCACCACCACGGAGTCGACCCTGAGGCCGGCGTTCAAGGCGCGGACGATGGGGGCAATC
Source organism: uncultured Roseibacillus sp. (assembly GCA_964413545.1). Classification (GTDB taxonomy): domain Bacteria; phylum Verrucomicrobiota; class Verrucomicrobiia; order Verrucomicrobiales; family Akkermansiaceae; genus Roseibacillus_B. The sequence continues at coordinate 1,353 of CAYPUM010000248.1, forward strand.
GACGCGGCGAGTAAGGGCCGAACCGGCAGTCTGGCAGGGCGCCACACTCTGGCTTTGCGAAATGAATACCAACATCAACCCCGAAACAAACAAAGCCATGAAGTTGAATCTAACGCGGCGTGGATCAGGCGGTCGAGAAATCCCGGCATGGCGGATGCGATACCCTCCTGCGCCAGCAGGGCGAGCGCGTCGGGATGGACCAGAAAGGTCGGCGCCGGGAGCAGCGCCCGGAGCCCGCCGATCACCTCCTGTTCCGGCAACCCGTAGTGATGCTGGCAGGCGAAGCATGCCTCGGCGACAACCAGATTCGATACCATGACCCGCGCACCGGCATCTTCGATCCCGGCCATGAACGCGATGGCAGCCACATACTGATCCTCCGGTTGACCCACCAGCAAGCGCAGCACTACCGAGGTGTCCAGCCCGGCCTGAATGTCAGCACGGCTCATCCCAATTCTCAACGATGCTCTGGCGGACCGCCTCCATCGAATGGCTGGCCCGGGTCCCTTTGGTCAATTGGGCCAGCGGCGCCCGACGCTTCCGCCAATCCACCCGTGGTATTGAAGCCCCGGGGGCTTTGCCCTCGTCAAGCCACTGCTCGAAGAGGCTCACCACCACCTCCCGGACGGTAAGCCCTTCCTGTGCGGTTCGCGCCTTCACCTCGCGATAAAGCCGCTCGGGAAGATCGAATGTCGCCTTCATGGGAAACAGGCAGCTGGGAAGCTGGGACATGGCAAGTCAAAGCGGATGTTTCTTCTGATCGGATTGTCCCTCTCGTCGAGCAGGCCGGTAGCGTCGCCAAAGTTCTCCTCGATGAGCAGGTTCGCCCGGCTCGGAGCCGTCGAGGTTGCGCAAATCCTCCCTCGAGGCGCTCATGCCGGGGGCATGGAACAGACAGCGGAAACGGTTTCCCCGGGTGGGCGTGGGTCCTCAGCGGCCGGCCTCCTCGTCGGGTTTCGAGCCGAGGTATGCGGTAACGTGTTCGAGAACGTCGGAGCGGATGGGCGGCGGCTCGTTCATCAGTTGATGCCCGCCCTTCTTGATCATCACCACCTCCGGGTTGTTGAATTTCTTCCTGAGCAACGCGAGATTGTATTCGTCGTCAACCGTCGTGTCGCTGGCGCCCTGAATGATTCTCAGCGACATGCCGGACGGCTCGTACTTCACGACCCGGTCGTTCCACGCGCGGAGCGCCTTGACCCATTTCATGGGCACGCGGTCCGTCTGGAGGGGATCGTCTTTCACGAACTTCAGGAAGGCCTTGTCCGAACAGTTCTTCCGGAACTTCCGAGGCACGGAGTCCACCCGGTCCCCGACGAGCGCCCGACCCCATCCCGCAAGGTCCCACGCCGCGGAACGGATCAGCGGCGCCAGGAACACGATCTTCTCCACGCTGGTCCGCCCGGCATTGAGCAGATGGTCCGTGGCCACGCCGCAGCCCATGCTGTGTGCCACCAGATGGAACGGTCCCCTCAGTCTGGTCCGGCAGAGCTTCAAAAAGTCCTCAAGGACGGAAACATATTCCGAGAAGTCCTCGATGGAGGCTCTTTCCCCGGTCGACAGGCCATGTCCGGGGTGATCGTACGTGGCCACCGTGTATCCCGCTTCGACCAGACTCCGGATCAAATGCCTCAAAATGCCGGCGTGATCGTAGTAGCCGTGCAGCACCACCACCGTGCCCTTGCTCTCGGGAGGGGTGAATACGTGGGCGGCCAGCACGTAGCCGCCGGATGAGAACGTTCCGAAGCCGTGTTCGGCCCCGGCAATATCGAGGCCGTAGTATTTGAAATACCTGATCGCGGCAGCCGGATGCGAGCGCCCCCGCTCGAATGTCAGCGGGAGCAATTCCTTCTTCACCTGTTCCACGTTGAAAGACCCGGCATCCGATTCTCCTCCGTCGGGCGAACCGACGCACGCGGACAAGGACAACGCCGCAAACCCGAGAAGGCCATGTGCGGACTGCCGGGATCCCTTCATGCTTCAGCGCCGATGGCCGAACGACTTCCCGCGGTCTTCGCGGGCCCGGGCCTCGTTCACCTTGAGATTGCGGCCGGCGCATTCCTCGCCGTCGAGGGCCTTGATCGCCTTCACCATGGACGCCTTGGAGTCCATCGTGACGAAGGCAAAACCGCGAGGTTGCCCGGTTTCGCGGTCCGTCGGCATGTGAACGTCGGTGACTTCGCCGTGCTCCGAAAAGAGGGTTCTCAAATCCTGCTCCGTCGTGTCATACGAGAGGTTTCCAACATACATTTTCATTTGGTTCGGTGGTCCGCGCCTTACGCCGTCTTCTGAGACTGTTCCCGGGAATCGGGTTTCAGATCACCACCGAATCAATGCAAACTCACCTGGCAATTCTCCACGTCTTGATCTTGCCAAGCGGGACCTCCCTTAGTCTGACAGCCTCGGGCGAAATGGCGACAAGTATTTTCGGAAATCGTCGCCACGGCTGATCCGGAGAGGCCGGACCTGAAGGGATCAGGTCCGCGCCTGTCGCCGTTTCAATCATGCCCTGACCGATTCCCCTCGCACTTCATCGCGAAAGACCGAGATGGCCCAGGCGCCGTCTTTCCCGTGTGCGGTGATGTTGGCGAGGGTGGTTTCGCTGATGGCGGTCAGCGCCTCCTCGGCGTAGCACGCTGGGTGGGCCGTGATCACCACCTTCGGAAAGGTCGGGCGCCGTGCGAAGACGCCGTGTGCATCATGGGTTTCGTGATTTCGGGGGAGACGGATGCAAGAGACGGCTGAACTGCCTTCGGGGCAGACAGCGGAAGCGGTTTCCACGGGTGGGCGCGGGTCCTCAGCGGCCGGCCCCCTCGTCGGGTTCCGAGCCGAGGCATGCGGCAACGTCATACCTGATCGCAGCAGCCGGATGCGAGTGGCCCCGCCCGAATGTCAACGGAAGCAATTCCTTCTTCACCTGTTCCACGTTGAAAGACACGGCATCCGGCTCTTTTCCGCCGGGCGAGCCGACGCACGCGGACAAGGGGCTCGGCGAACGGCCCCGAGAGCGGCGGTTCCCCGCCTGCCGCCAAATTCGAGGGCCTCGGGGGGAGGCGTGATTCCCGCGCTCTTCCCTGCACGTTTCCGGACGGTCAGCCTCGGCTTTTCTTGCTTTTGACTCGCCTTTTCTTGCGGCCGGATTTGTGCGAATCCGGAGGCCTCAAAGGACTGAAAAACAAGGCTCAAACGCCATTTTCTAACAGTTCGCAGGCCGGCCTTGACGGCAAGTGTTTGCTGGCGGTCCGGGATAGCCTCTCGTATCGTACGCGCAGAAAGAAAGCAGGCGGCAAATCCCCCGCAGATTGACAGCTCATGAAATCCTTGGAGATCGAACGCCGGATCAAGTACGAGTCGGAAGTCAACCCGGATTTTGGCAAGGAGATCGCCTCCATGACCGGCGGAGAAGATCTCTACAGCTGCATCCAATGCGGGACCTGCAGCAGCACCTGCCCGGTGAGCATCTACATGCACTACACCCCGCGACGGGTGATCGCCCTGACCCGGGCCGGTTTCGAGGACGAGGTTCTGACGCACAACACGATCTGGCTTTGTGCGTCGTGCTACGCCTGCACGGTGGACTGCCCGAAGGAGATCCGGATCACGGACGTGATGTATGCGCTGAAGCGCAAGGCGATTGAGAGGGGGGCCTATCCGCGCCGGTTCCCGGTTCCGGCGCTGGCCAAGGAGTTCTACAACTCGGTGCACCGGTCCGGGCGGAGCAACGAGATTCACACCGTCACCAAGACCTTCCTCAAGACCAACCCGTTGAAGCTGTTCAAGAACGCCGCGATGGGGATCAAGCTGCTGTTGCGGGGGCGCTTGCAGATTCGGGAAGAGAAGATGGAGGGCGCCCCCGCGGAGGTGCGCGAACTGTTGGACGCCGTGCGCCAAAAGCGCAAGGGATTGGAGCAGGAAGCGGCGAAAACCGTCTGAGAACGACCCATGAAATACGTCTATTATCCAGGCTGTTCCCTGAAGAGTTCGGGCAAGCCGTACGAGGAGTCCCTGCTGGAAGTGTTCAAAAAGGCGGGGGTGGAGGTGGAGGAACTCGGCGGATGGAACTGCTGCGGCGCCACCGCCTACATGTCGGTCGACGAATCCGACGCGATGGCCCTCGCCGGACGCAACCTTGCCCTTGCCGAAAAGGAACATCCCGAGGGCAGGATCGAGATGATCGCGCCCTGCAACGCCTGCTATCTCGTCCTGATGAAGGCCAAGAAGCAGATCGAGGAGCGCGCCCACCTCGGCGCCGCCGTGCAGGACGCCTTCTCCCGGGCGGGCATGACCTACCGGGGGGAAGTGACGATCCGGCACCCCCTTGATGTCCTCGTCAACGACGTCGGGCTGGACCGCATCAAGGAGCTTTGCACGCGGCCGCTCAAGGGGCTCAAGGTGGCCTGCTACTACGGCTGCCAGATCGTGCGGCCCTATGCCACCTTCGACGACCAGTTCAATCCCATGACGATGGACAACCTGCTCCGGGCGGCCGGAGCGGAAACGGTCGAGTGGACCTCGATGAAGGCGCGCTGCTGCGGAGGCACGCTGACCGGGACGATCGACAGCGCGGGACAGCGCCTGAGTTACATCATTTTGAAGGAAGCCCGGCGCCTGCAGGCGGACGTCGTCGCCACGGCCTGCCCGCTGTGCCAGTTCAATCTCGAATGCTACCAGG
>CAYPUM010000249.1:0-6009 GCA_964413545.1 uncultured Roseibacillus sp.
TTTTTCTGCCCTTCGAAGGCGGTCCTTGCCACGTGCAGGAATTCCTGTTGCGAGGATTTCAGAACCTCGGCGGAGAGCGACTTGAAGTGCTGGGCCATGCGGCGTTCGGTCTCCTGGAGGAGTTGCTGTTTCTCGGCCAGCGATTTTTGCTGGGTTTGAAGCAACACTTCCAGCTCGCCTTGGCGCTTGAGGAGGGCTCGTTCCGTGTGACGGAGTTGCTGGACCTCCGCTTCGAGGTTGGCGGCGCCCGCTTCGAGGTCGACGATGGCCTTGTCGGCCGCCTTGCGGCGCTCCTCGGAGCGCACCCGCTCGGTGGCAACCCGGCTGCGGTAAATCAGCCATGTCACGATGCTGCCGACGCACACGCCGCCGGCACAAATGAGATAGGGGAGCGCAGCCGGTAGAAGATCCATGAAAAAGTTGTCTCTTGCGGATGGAGCGAAAGCTGCTTTTCTTCCGATGAAGCAGTTCGGGGAGCGGGGTTATATACCCGGAAGCCGAACCAACGCAATCGAAACATATTAACACTTATTAACAGAAACACCGCCATGGCTTACGAACTTCCGGAACTTGGTTACGCCTACGACGCTCTCGAGCCGCACATCGATGCGCGGACGATGGAGATTCATCACACCAAACACCACAACACCTACGTGACGAAACTGAACGCGGCCCTTGAAGGTCACGAGGCCTTGGGGTCCAAGGCGATCTGTGAGCTGGCGATGGGGCTGGAGGGGGTGCCGGAGAGCATCCGGACCGCGGTGCGCAACAATGGCGGAGGCCATTTGAACCACAGCATGTTCTGGAAACTGCTGGCGCCGGGTGGCGCGAAGGAGCCGGTGGGCGAGGTGGCGAAGGGGATTGAATCGTCGTTCGGGAGCTTCGAAGCCTTCAAGGAGGCGTTCGCGGAGGCGGCCGTCGGGCGTTTCGGGTCGGGCTGGGCGTGGCTTGCAGTGAGGGGGGACGGAAGTTTCGCGGTCTGCTCGACCGCCAACCAGGACAATCCGCTGATGGGCAAAGCCATCGCGGGGTGCGGGTGCAAGCCGATCCTTGGTCTCGACGTCTGGGAGCACGCCTACTACCTGAAGTACCAGAACCGTCGGCCCGACTACATCGCGGCCTTCTGGAATGTGGTGAACTGGGACGCGGTGTCGGAGTATCTCGAGCACTCGAAGCAGGGTGATTGACGGAGCCATCGGCCGGGGACCCATCCCCGCCGTGACCCGGGAGGAAATCCCCGTCCTGACCCCCGAAGCCCTTCATCACCGCCAAGCGCGCCCCCGGCCGGCCGCGCGACCCCCGCGCCGTGCTCGAACCCGAGGCAATCCGGGAACGAAGACGGAAGGAGGCCGCCCTGCCAGGAGACGCAGCCGGTTCGAATCCAACCGCAGGAGCCGGATTGCAGAAGTTGAGCCTTGGATGCTGCCGGTCCGCTCAAGGGCGTCGCGGCGGCATCAACAGCTTCAAGTCGGGAAAATATTTGGCGAAACGCCCTTTGTCGGCGGTTGCGAGCCGCCAGTTCATGAGCATGGCATGGGCGCCGATGAAGAAATCGGGCAGAGGTGTTTTCGGGATCGGCTCGGGTCCACCGGATCTCCGATTCTCGATGTAGCGCTGGAATGCCGCGGCGGCGGCCACGGCACAGGCAGCCGGGACATCGACGATGGAGACCCCGTAGGCGTGAATGCGGTCCGCGGCGGTTCCCGGGTCAGCGTCCCCGACACAGACCTCGGCCAGGCCGATGGCGTTGATCACGACCCCCTCTTTGGCGACATGATCCGCGATGACGCGCCGAGACCATGCCTGAAACGGTGACTTCGGGGTGAAGGCATAAATCAGGACGTTGGTGTCGAGAAGGATCACGGCTCCCGGGTCAGCTTTTTCAGGGCATTCCAGTTCATGACGGGTTGCAGCGGATCGCTATCCATTGCAGACAGGCAGGTCTTGCGATCCCGTGGCGGCACAGGCTCCGGCTTCTCCAACCGGACCACCAAGAGCTGTCCCTCATCCAATTTCCGGACGTCATAGATCTCACCAGGCTGTCCCTCGGGAAGCACGATACGCCTCTTCGAATCAACCTTGACCGTGCTCATGGTGGGATAGTCCCACCACCCGGACAAGCCGTCAACTGTGATCTTCGCGATGCGGCAGGCGTGAAGATATGCAGAGGGACTGCTGGGCCGACGGATCGCCTCAGCCTTCTGAAGGAACGCGCCAACCGGGAGTGACTTCGAAAAGTCGCGCCGATTGCCTGACGCGAATCGCCGGTCAGAGGTCGGACTCCTCGGCGAAGCGTTGGCGGGCGATGTCGTTGAGGGTGACGATTCCGAGGAGCTTGCCTTCGTGGGTGGCGGAGATGATGGGGACGTGGCGCAGGTCCCTTGCGATCATGCGGTTGGCGATGTCGCGGATGGAGGTGTCGGGGTGTGCGACGAGGACTTCCTGGCCGACGACGAGGGTTCCGACGGGGGCTTCGGGGATGGCGTTGAGGAGGTCGGTCCGGGGCAGGAGGCCGACGAGGTATCCGTCCGCCGTGACGACCGGGTAGGCCTGGTGGGTGGCTTTGGCGGCCTTGAGGCGTTGGACGGCGTCGCGGGCGAGTTCATCCTTGTCGAGGGTGACGGCCTCGTGGGTCATGATGGTGGAGACCGGGAGGTTCCGGTAGTCTTGGGGTCCGCGGTAAGCCGGCATGCGCTTGAGGGTGATGCCGTCCTGGAGGAGGAGGGCGTTGTAGACCGCGATGGGTCGAAAGCGCCTCGCGAGCCGCCATGCGAGGATGTTGCCGGCCATCAGGGGAAGGATGAGGGAGTAGTTCCCGGTCATTTCTATGATGATCAACAGCGAGGTGAAGGGGCAGCGGATGATGGCCGCGAAGCTGGCGCCCATCCCGAGGAGGACGCACCCCCCGACCAGTTCGACCGTGCCGGGGTAGTCCGGGATCGGGTGGAGATGGAGGTGGAACCAACTGAGACCGGCGCCCATGAGGCCCCCCAGCATGCCGCCAAGATAGAGGGAGGGTGAGAAAAGCCCGCCGCTGCCGCCGGTCGAGTAAGCCAGAACCATGGCGGCGAATTTGAAGACGAGAAGAATGCCGAGCACCTGCCAGACGAGTTCGCCTTCGAAGGCGCGCTCGAGGCTTTCGTAACCGATGCTGAAGACGGAGTGCTCCCCCGTGCCGGCCACCGTCCTTGTGAGGAAAAAGGCGCTCATGCCGAGGAGTCCGCAGAAGAGGCCTCCGATAGCGGGTTGGAGCCAGAGGGGGAGGAACCGGCGCGCGGACCGGAAGTGACGGCGCGCGCCGAGGAGGGAACTCACCACGAGGTGGCCGAGGACGCCGGACACGAGGCCGAGCGGGAGGGCGACCAGCATCCAGGCCGAGAGGTGGTAGTCTCCGATCAAGTGGCCCGAGAGGATGGGCTCGTCACCGAGGAGGCTGCGCGAACAGGCCGCCGCGATGACGACCGCCACCACGATCCCTCCGAGGGCCCGGACCGAGAAGTTGTCGAGGAGTTCCTCGAAGACGAACGTGATGGCGGCGAGGGGGGCGTTGAAAGCGGCCGCGATGCCTGCCGCCATGCCGACCGGGACCATGGCGCGGGCCCGCCGGGTGTCGCGGAACGCCCAGCGGCCGAGCCGGGAGGCGATGGCGGAGGACATGTGGGCGGTCGGCCCCTCGCGGCCGAGGCTGTTGCCGAGACCGATGTAGAGGGAACCGAGGATGAATCGCCAGACGGCGTCTCCGAGGGGGATCTTCCCGTTGGCGTTGTAGTATGCGGCCCGGACCTCGGGGATCCCGCTGCCGGCGGCGCCTGGCGCGAAGAAATGAATGACGATTCCCACCAGCAGGCCTGCGAGGGTGGGGGCCGCGACCATGACGTATTCGAAGGACGGGCTTCCGAAGCTCTCGGCCCGGTGCCAGAGGAACTCGAACAGGTGGTGGATCGAAAAGTGAAATCCCACCGCCACCAGACCACACAAGACGCCGCACAGCATGCACAGCACCAGGTAGCGTTCGCTGACGCCGAGCCGGGCTCGCATCCAGTCCGGGAGGGTCATCCTGAAGAGCGGCATCGGTCGGCGCCGAGTGTAGGCAGCCACGACCCGAGTGCGAGAAGCGATTTGGGGGGGGGCGGGTAAGTCTTGCGGCGGGGGTGGGGTGCGGCTACAGGGGCGGCGCCATGGCGCGTGTGAACGAGCACTTTCTGAAGCTGAAGGCGGGCTACTTGTTTCCCGAGATCGGGCGGCGGGTGCGGGAATTTGCGGAAGGAGCTCCGGAGAAGGCGAAGCGATTGATCCGGTGCGGAATCGGGGATGTCACGGAGCCCTTGCCGGCCGCGGCGCGCAGTGCGATGAAGGAGGCGGTCGACGAACTGGGAGAACGCTCGAGTTTTCGGGGTTACGGCCCCGAGCAGGGGTATGAATTTCTGCGCAAGGAGATCGTGGAGAACTGCTTCAGCGGCATGGGTGTTTCGGCGGACGAGGTGTTTGTTTCGGACGGCTCGAAATGCGACACCGGCAACATTCTGGACATCTTCGGAACGGGGATCCGGGTGGCGGTGATGGACCCCGTGTATCCGGTTTACGTGGACACGAACGTCATGGCGGGCAACACCGGGGGCGGGGGTGCGAACGGCCGGTTCGAGGGATTGGTCTACCTGCCATGCACCGCGGAGAACGACTTTTCGCCCGCCCTGCCTGAGGAACCGGTGGACCTGGTCTATCTCTGTTACCCGAACAATCCAACCGGGACGGTGGCGACGAAGGAGCAGCTCCGGCGGTGGGTGGACTACGCCCGGGAGCACGAGGCGGTTCTCCTTTTCGACGCGGCGTACGAAGCCTACATCCGGGACCCCGATCTGCCGCGTTCGATTTACGAGATCGAAGGCGCGCGGGAGTGCGCCATCGAGTTCCGTTCCTTTTCGAAGAACGGCGGTTTTACCGGGGTGCGGTGCGCCTTCGCGGTCGTTCCGAAAGAGCTGGCCGGGACCGCCGCGGACGGGGAACGGGTTCCGCTGCACGGGCTGTGGCTGCGGCGGCAATCGACGAAGTTCAACGGGGCCAGTTACCCGGTGCAGCGCGGGGCGGAGGCCCTCTTCTCGGCCGCGGGCAAGATGCAGGTGGGGAAGCTGATCGAGCACTACATGGGGAACGCGGGCTTGCTTCGCGGGGCCTGCGAGGAAGCGGGGCTCGAGGTTTTCGGCGGCGAGCACTCCCCCTACGTCTGGGTGAGATGTCCGGATGGCGTCGACAGTTGGGGGATGTTCGACCGGTTTCTTCGCGAGGCCCAGGTGGTCGTGACGCCGGGCGCCGGGTTCGGCGGCGCCGGCGAGGGATACTTCCGCGTCTCGGCGTTCAACTCGCGGGAGAATGTCGAGGAGGTCTGCCGGCGGTTGCGGGCCCTGCTCGGGGCTTAGCCCGCGGCGCCGATCCGGGAGACCCGCACCGCCCGGTCCGAGTTCGGGTTGTCGGGCGGGGCGCCGAGGGATCGCTTCGCGCCGCCGGAGACGACGACGCCCGGGACGAAGGGGCCGCCGTTGCGGGGATCGAACCACTCGACGCGGAACTTCCCGGCATGACGGGTGAGGTCGAGGGGGAAGGTTCCGCCGTCCTGCTGGACGTACCATTCGAATCCGCTCCCGCCGCCGAGGCAGATCAGCCACAGGCCGACCAGTCCCGGAATGATCGAAGCGCGGGATCGGTCGGGACGTTGAGATTCCAACTCGGCGTGGGTCGCAGAATCCATCTGTTGCAGAATGTTGGAGCTGAGGAGGCGGGCCTGCAACCTCCAAAGGCCAGGACACCCTCGCAGTTATGTGACGGCGACCCTCCCCGCTTTCCTCCAGCGTCTCGGGGGTTCGCTGCCTGGTTGTTGCTCACCAACGTCGCCTGAGTCCGTAGATCGGATGCCGGTGGTCGTGGCGGAGTACAAGAATCCAAACTTGATCCGCTTGTTGGGAAGAAAAAGAAAGTCGTGAGCGAAAGGTTGATCTTGATCGGATGGCAGCGATG
>CAYPUM010000250.1:0-6006 GCA_964413545.1 uncultured Roseibacillus sp.
AGCTCGTTGAACTTGCCGCTGGCCGCGCTGAGCCGCTCTTCCCATACGGGGTCCGGTTGCTTGCCCTCGGTCTCTTCGTGGAAGGTGACGATCATCGCCGCCAGCGCCAGCGGTTCGTACAGGGCCAGGTTGATGATATATGCCGAGACCACCACCATGATTCCGATGGTCAGCCGCAGCGCCGGCACGAAGTAGCCGATAGCGATGCCCGGGATCAGGAACAGCACCAACAGCACAAAGAAACTCATGGCGCCGACCAGCCAGATGCCCACGGCGACCTTCAGCAACTCCTTCCAACTTTGGGCATAGAGCAACACGCCGTCTTTGGCCGAGGCCCAGAGGGTCTGCTGATCGCGCCGTGTGAGCCCGTAACTGAAGATGGCCTCGTCGACGTACGTCAAACTGCGGTCGATGATCCGCATGATCGCCTGCGCCAGCTTCTCGATGCCGGGCAGCGGGAGGATCTCTACAATCCGGGCCACCGTACGTGTGAACGCCTTGAGGATGCCGTCGACCAGGGCGTCAATCGCGAACAGGATCGAAATGTCCTTGACGTTGCCCGTGATGACGTTCTTGCCGTACTGGTACTGGCTGGCCCCTTCGGGCAGCTTGCCGTGGAGCGCGGGAAACCACTGTTCCTTGCGGCTGGCTTCTATCGCCCGCACGTTCCCCAGTATGCGCCGCGGAAGTGGTTCGAGATGTATCCCGGCGATTCGGTGAAGCTGCCGCCGGTGATGGCGAACGACCTTGACGACCTCTCGTCCTATGCCGTTGACCTGACCCGCCTCGAGCACGTCTCGCCGCCGCACGAATGGGTTGTGAAGCATGACCAGTGGAAGCCGCTGGTGCGGTCTTACCTGGCGTGTGTCAGCTTCGTGGACCATCAAGTGGGCAAGCTGCTCAAGGCGCTGGATGCCGGGCCGCACCGGGACAACACGTATGTGGTGTTGTTTTCGGACCACGGCTTTCACCTTGGCGAGAAGGAACGTTGGGCGAAGCGGAGCCTGTGGGCGGAATCGACCCGGGTGCCGATGATCATCGCGGGGCCGGGCGTGGCGGCGGGCAAGGTGTGCGGGAAGCCGGTGCAACTGCTCGACATCTATCCGACATTGCTCGAGTTGGCCGGGTTGAGCCCCGACCCGCGGATCGAGGGTCACTCGCTGGTTCCGCTGCTAAGGAACCCGCAGGCGAAGTGGCCGCACATGGCGCGCAGCAGCTTCGGCCCGGGGAATTATGCGATTTCCTCCGAGCGCTATCGATACCTCCGCTACAACGACGGCTCCGAGGAGTTCTACGACCATGCGGATGATCCTCATGAATGGCGGAACCTGATCGATGATCCCGGTCTGGCGCCCGTGATCGCCAAGCTCCGCGGCTTCCTGCCTGAGACGAACCACAAGGTCCTTGGAAAGGGCTCCACTGGTCACCGCGCCTTCGGCGCCAGCGAGGCAAGAAAGCGGGACGATCAGGATTCGAAGGGCGCGGGCCACTGAGCGGGGATCATCCGGACCCTTATCTGCTTGCGCCGCGGGGCGGGTCTCGCATACTTTCGCGCATCATGAACAGCTTCAAGTGGATCACGGTTGTATCGCTGGCACTGGGTTCAGGCCTCTTGGCCGCCGAGCACCCCGCTTTTCCGGGGGAAGGGTTCAAGGTCGTCTTCGACGGCGGGGAACTGGGCGGAATGAAGACCAAAGGGAACTGGCTGGTTCGGGACGACAAGACGCTCGAACTGGTCCCCCGCAAGGGCGAGAGCGGCTGGAAGCGCTACGGGTCCTACCTCTGGCTGCCCGGCGAATACGCCGATTTCATCGTCGACTTCGAGTTCAAATACCCGAAGGGCGGCAACTCCGGGCTTTACTTTCGCATCAGCGACGAGTCCGACGCCACGGCCCACGGCTGGGAAGTGCAGATCCTCGATTGCTTCGGCAAGAAGGGGAAGCTGAGTCACCACGACATGGGAGGGGTCATCAGGACCTCCGGGCCGGCCGAAAACGCCTGCCGGCCCCCCGGCGAGTGGAACCGCATGACGGTCGAACTCCGCGGAGCCAAGCTCAGGGTCGTCCTCAACGGCAAGCTCGTGCAGGACATCGACCTTGCCGAAAAGAAGCCCAAGGACAAGGAACTCGCCCCGAAGGGGAAGATCGCCATCCAGGACCACGGCCAGCCGTTTCACGTCCGCAACATTCAGGTCAAGGCGCTTTGAGTTTCAGAGGCGGTCTTGAGAATGCTGCCCGCCGTGCCGACCCCGGATCCGTGGGGGAGTCAGCGGCTTTGCCGGGCTTCATGAAGGGGCGACCCTTCGGGCGGGCTGCGGGTTCCTTTCCCGCAGCGTTTGTTGCGCCTCAGTCGAGGGACTTGAGACGATACCTGCGGGGAGCCACTTCGCCGCGCAGCACCGAGAGGGCGCCGGCGGCCATGGCTTCCATCTCGATGCTCTCCCGGAAGACGATGATCTGTGCCATTTGACCGACGCGTTTCTTCAGGCCGTTGACGATCCGGTCGGAGCGGGAGAGTCCGCCGGTCAGGACGATGGCGTCGACGGGACCGCCGACCGCGATGTTCATGGCGCCGATCTCCTTGGCGATCTGGTAAATCATGGCATCCACCGCCTTCCCGGCGGCCTCGTCGCCCTCCGCGATGCGCGCCTCGATAGCGGGCATGGCGTCCTCCTTGAGGTATGAGCGCAGGCCGGCCCGTTTGGTGAGTTCCTCCTTGAGTTCATCGCGCTTGAAGGCGCCGCTGTAGCAAAGATCAATCAGTTCGTTCTGGGGAAGGGTGCCGGCGCGCTGGGGGGTGAAGGGGCCCTCGCCGAGGACGGCGATGGTGTTGTCGACGACGCGGCCGCGCTTGACGGCGGCCACCGAGATGCCGCCGCCGAGATGGACCAGCAGGAAGCGCGACCGCTCGAACGGGCGGCCGGTCATGGCGGCGGCCTTTCGTGCCGAGGCGCGGATGCTCAGGATGTGGCCGATGCTCTTGCGTTCGATGGGGGCGTATCCGGAGTAGCGGGCCTCATCCTGCAACTCGTCCGAAACCACCGGGTCGACCGAGAAAGCGGGGACGCGCAGCTCTTGTGCGAGGCGGGCCGCGATGGGAATGCCGAGGTTCGAGGCGTGATCGATCTCGGCCGCGTCGCGCACCCCGGCGACGATGTCGGATTCGACGGTGACCTCGCCGTCGGCAACCGTGCAGACCGCGTAGACGCCGCCCTCGAGGCGCTGGTTCTCGCGGTTGAGAAATCCCCCCCGTCCGACCACGGCATCGATTCGGGCCGCGTCGTCACCAAGGAACTCCTTGATTTGCGCGATGTATTCCTCGACTTCGGAATCCATCGCTTCGCCCCGCAGACCGGAAGGATGCGGCTTGGGAACCTCGAAATCTCTCAGGCATTGTTCGTTCTCGAAGAGCGCCAGCTTGGTCGAGGTCGAGCCGGGGTTGATGGCCAGGACGTTGTAGGTCCGCACCGCGGCGGGTGGCGGTGATTCGCCCCCGCTCCGGTCCCGGCTGTGCAGGTAGTTCGAGTAGATGCAGGAGAAGGCGATGGAGTCGATCTTCGAGCGGGCGGGATCGGACCGCGACGACAGGATGTAGGGCGTCTTGATGCCGACCGTGACGCAGGCCATGCGCGCCTCGTTGGCGGCCACCATGCACATCAGCATCTTGTACATGATATTGGCGGCGTCGAGCGAGGGGTTCACCAGGATGTCGGCCTTGCCGGCGACCTGGAAGAGCGGCGAGTCTGCGGGCAGGGTTTCCCGCTTCAGGCGCACCGATTCCGGGTCGACCGCGAGGTCGAACGACAGCGGGCCGCGCACGATGGCATCCTCCCAAGGCGCGTCCGCCAGCTCCTGGGCGAGGAGGGTGGAGGGGAGGGCTGGCATGACCTTCTCGTTTCCGGCCAACAGGGCCACGCGGGGTTGGGGGATGTTCAGGGTGGACTGGGCGATTTCGACGGAGTTTCTGATAAGCTCCGTCATCCGGCTGTAATTGAGAATGGCCGAGACGCCGGCGTCCGTCATGACCATCGGTGCGCCGTTCCGGAAGCAGCCGGCTTGGAACACGGTGGCCAGCGACATCGTGTCGCGCGTGCGGAGTTTGACCAACTGCCGGTTCAGGATGGGGGTCGAGATGTTGCCTTTCTGGATGATATCGGCCCGGCCCGAGCGGCCCAGTTCGAGGATGGCGGCGGCGGTTTCCTCCTGGGAGGCCGTTCCAACAACATCCTCGGAGGCGATCGCGAAGCCGAGGTGCTCGGCGCCACGACGCATTTCGGCGGCGTCGCCGATCAAGACGCACTGCCGGACGTAGGGCTTCTCGCGCAGTTCGTGGTAGAGCGTGAGGTCACAATGCCGGTCTCCACCCGCGATGGCGATCACCTGCGGGGCCAGCGAAGCGGCGATCGTCTCGAAGTCGGCGATGTTGACGGCGGCCATGGAGGGATCGGCTATGCTCGGGGCGGGGCGGTCCCCTTCCGTCGAGGGAAGCGGGGCCGGGTCTGAAGGCGCCGGGGTCCTCACGGTTTCCCCTTGAGATCATTGTACATATCGAGGGCCGCTTCGGGCGTGGCGTCGTCGTGGACCACGTGCCGCACGGCCTTGATCATGGCGACGGGGTCCTCCGCCTGAAAGATGTTGCGGCCCATGTCGACTCCCAGGGCGCCCTTGTCGATTGCGGAGCGCGCCATGGCGAGGGCATCCAGTTCGGGGAGCTTCTTGCCGCCGGCGATCACGATCGGGACGGGGCAGGCGGCGGTGACCTGCTCGAAGTCTTCGGCGCAATAGTAGGTCTTGATGACCTGGGCTCCGTTTTCGGCCACGACGCGGGCGGCCATGCCGAGATAGCGGGCGTCGCGGGTGAGTTCCTTGCCCACGGCGTTCACTCCGAGGGTCGGGATGCCGTAGCGGTTGCCGGTTTCGATCGACTTGCAGAGGTTTCGGATCGTGAGGCCTTCGAACTTCTCGTTCCCGATGGCGCACATGACGGCCATCATGGAGGCGTTCAGGCGGATGGCGTCCTCGATTTCGACCCCGAGGCACTCGTCATTGAGTTCGGTCAGGACGGTTGTCCCTGCCGAGGTGCGCAGCGAAATGGGCTTGTTGATGGTCGGCGGGACGAGGGTGCGCAGGACGCCGCGGGTGCACATCAGGCAGTCGGCGTGTTCGAGGATCGGGGCGATGGAGAGATCGATCCGCTCGAGGCCGGAGGTGGGTCCCATGATGTAGCCGTGGTCGAAGGCGAGCATGACGGTGCGGCCCGTCTTCGGGTTGAAGATGCGCGAGAGGCGGTCCTTCATGCCCCAGTCGTAATGACCGGCGCCCTTCAGTTCGTAAGGCGTGTTGCGCTGGGGGGTGCCGATTCCGTAGTCCTTTGCGGTCAGGTTGCCGGTAGCTTCGGGCATGTCTTGGTCCTTTCTTGCGGTTTGATCCCCTCGCCGGGGGGGCGTAGTTGTACCCAAGTCTCCCGCTTCGTCAAGGCTTCGGGCGGCGCAGAATTGACCCGGCCCGGACCGGGCGGACGCCGGCTTGATTTGTTGACGGCCCGGCGCGACCCCGTAGCATGCCTCGGAATCGACCGACCAGCATCCGCGCATGAAGATGAAGATCACCATGGCCGTGCCGGCATGGCTTGCTCTCTGGATCACTCCGCTCGCCGCGGCGGACCTGTGGGTCTCGCCGGAGGGCGATGACGAGGCTGCCGGCACCAAAGCCGAGCCGCTCCGGACCCTGAACGCCGCCCGCCTCGCGGTGCGCAAGCACCCCCGGCTGGGGAAGGAGCCCGTTGCGGTCCACCTCGCGGGCGGCGTCTACTACCTGCCCGAGGCGCTTGTGTTCACGGCCGGGGACTCGGGCGCCATGGACGCCCCGGTCGTCTTCAAGGGAGCGCCGGACGGGCAGGTCGTCCTGAGTGGCGGCCAACCGGTCGAGGCGGAGTGGAAACCGTATCGCGAAGGGATCATGCAGGCCAAGGTGCCGGAAGGTTTTGTCTCCGATCAGCTCTTTTTGA
>CAYPUM010000251.1:0-5972 GCA_964413545.1 uncultured Roseibacillus sp.
GGCCTGGTAGACCGGCCCGTCCGGAGCGAGTTGGTCCATGATGGAGGCTTTCCCCCCGAAAGCGCCCACCGGCAGGCCGCCGCCGATGACCTTGCCCATCGCGGTGAGGTCCGGAGTGACGCCCGTCAGCTCCTGGACTCCGCCTTTGGCGAGGCGAAAGCCGGTCATGACTTCATCGAAGATGAGGAGGGCGCCGGAACGGGAGGTCAGTTCGCGGAGGCGGGCGAGAAACCCCTCGCGGGGGAGGATGAAGCCGGCATTGGCGGCGTAGGGTTCGAGGATGACAGCGGCCAGTTGCCCGCCCCACGCGGCGAAGGCCTCGTCAAGAGCGGCGGGATCATTGAAAGGGATAGTGATCGTCTCG
This sequence comes from uncultured Roseibacillus sp., assembly GCA_964413545.1. Taxonomy (GTDB): domain Bacteria; phylum Verrucomicrobiota; class Verrucomicrobiia; order Verrucomicrobiales; family Akkermansiaceae; genus Roseibacillus_B. The sequence continues at coordinate 365 of CAYPUM010000251.1, forward strand.
GAGGCGAAGGAACGCGGGACGCCGGCCGAGTCCGGCTCACCATGAGTAAGGGCGCCCGACCCCGCCGCGACCAAGAGGGAGTCGACGTGGCCGTGGTAGTGCCCTTCGAACTTGAGGATCTTGTCGCGTCCGGTGAATCCCCGCGCGAGGCGGATGGCCGACATGGTGGCCTCGGTGCCGGAATTGACCATGCGCACCTTCTCGACGGAGGGGACCCAGTCGACGATCAATTGTGCCATTTCAACCTCGTGCGGGTTGGGGATGCCGAACGAAAGTCCGTCCTTGGCGGCTTCGTGGACGGCATTGGTGACGGCGGTGGGGGCGTGGCCGAGGATGGCGGGACCCCATGTGCCGACGTAGTCGACGAGGTTCCGGCCGTCGACGTCCTCGATGCGGCTCCCGCGCGCCCTCCGGACGAAGAACGGCGCCCCCCCGACATTCCGGAACGCCCGAACCGGCGAGTTGACCCCGCCCGGGATGATCTCGCAGGCCCGCCGGAAAAGGGAAGCCGAGAGGGAGGACGGGGAAGCATTCGAAGCAGGCGGCGTCATGACGGGCGGAACCATATCGCGGGACGCGGAATGTCCAATCACGAAGAGATTGTCCGAAAGGCCCTGCGTATCGGCGACGATTCGAAGTTCGGCCCGCCGGCGGGCTTGCCCTGCTGCAGGCAACGATTGTCAGCCATGCCGGTTTTCGCGAGAACGGGCCTGAATAGACGGGCCCGCGGGCCCGTCTGATTTCCAGGAGAAACACTTTCCATTTGGCGTCCGGGGACTACATTGCAGGCACTATGAACGGTTGGCATGGCATCGCCGTCCGGGCGCTGGTGGTTTCCCTGTTTTTCGTGATGCCGGGAACGCTGACGGCTCGGAAAGCGGGGGATTCCCTGCTGGATGCGGACCCGGAGGTGGTTTACGTGAGAGAGTTCACCGACCGGGACATCGAGTTGCTGGTGGTGAAGCCCGCCCCGGTGCTTTCCACGCGAACCGGGGGGCGGAAGCTGGGGGTGCTGAAGGTGGACACCGAGGTCGAGTTGATCGGATTCACGGACGAGGTCTACAAGGTCCGGGGCACGGCCCGGCACGGCGGGGTGTCCGGCTGGGTGTCTCCCAAGAACCTTGCATCCAAGGACAAGGACTTCGTCGCCAACCTGAAGAAGGTCTACGAGCGCCAGAAGAAGGTCCGCGAGCTGATCGCGAACAACGAGGTGGCCATCGGGATGTCGCTCGACGAGGTGGCCCGGTCGGTTGGCAAGCCGACCAAGACCAAGGTGCGCCAGACGAAGACCGGCGATTCCGGAAGCTGGGAGTTCGTCGACTACGAGGAACAGGACCATTACCGGTATGTGCAGGATCCTCAGACCGGCCGCGTCTTCCGCCAGTTTTCGCACACCACGCGCGAAGAACGCGGCAAACTGATGGTCGAGTTCGAGGACGGTGTGGTCACAGCCATCGAGGAGAGTGAGAACCGCTCCGGAACGGGACAGGTCAAGATCGTCGTGCCCCCGATCGTCTTCGGATGGTGAAGCCGACGGCTACCGCACCACGCCGCGTTCGGTGCGGCGAAGGAACTCAATGATCGTCCGGACCTGCGGGTCGCGGGCGTGGTCCGAGGACTCGAAAGCGGCCAGTTGGCCGGCGAGGTTGGCTTCCTTGTGCAGAAACAGGGCCCGGTAGGCGGCCTTCAGGGAGCGGATTGATTCGGGCGGGAACCCCCGGCGCTGGAGACCGACAAGGTTGACGCCGCGGAGGCGGGCGGGATGGCCGTCGGCGATGAGATAAGGCGGAACGTCCTGGACGATCTTCGTGCAACCGCCGATCAGGGCATGCGTCCCGAGCCGGCAGAACTGGTGGATCCCCGCGAGGCCGGAAATGATGACATGGTCCTCGACGGTCACGTGCCCGCCGAGGGTGGCGGCATTCGACAGGATGCAGTGGTTTCCCACGATCGAGTCATGGGCTACGTGGGCGTATGCCAGGAAGTGGTTGTCGGAGCCCACGACGGTGTCGGCCTCGGGCGAGGTGCCCCGGTGGAGGGTCACGAATTCCCGGAAGACGTTCCGGTCCCCGATCCGGGCGCGGGTCGGTTCGCCACCGTACTTCAGATCCTGGCTCCGCGCCCCGATCGAGGTGAACGGATAGAATTCGTTTCCTGACCCGATCTCGCACGAACCGTCGATCACGACGTGGGAGTGCAGAGTGCAGCGGTCCCCGATCCGCACGCCGGCCCCGATGACGCAGCAGGGGCCGACCTCCACCTCGACCCCGAGTTCAGCCCGTGGGGACACAATGGCGGAACTGTGAATCACGGCCCGGTTTTAGGCGCCCCGGCGGCCGGACGCACGAACGGAATTCGGGGGCGCCGCTTACTGCAATTTACTTGCATTTAGTGGCACAATGGCGATGCTTCCGGCATGAGGCGATGGTGCGTGGCTTTGTGGGGCCTTGCGGGATTGGCGACGGCCGCCCCGCTGAAGGTGGCGGCATTGCATCCCTTGCTGGCGGATCTGGCCCGGGAGGTGGGAGGCGAGCGCGTGGAGGTGGTGGATCTGACGGGTCCCAACGCGGACCCGCACAAATTCGAGCCCGGGGCGCGGGAACTCGATCGAGCGCGGGAGGCACGATTGTTCCTGCTGAGCGGCAAAGGCCTTGAGCCCTACCATGAGAAGTTGAGGGACCTTGCGGGCGCGGAACGGATCCTGAACGTCGGGGAGACCTTGCCGGACCGCACGACGAGCAACGTGTGCGGCGAGGGAGGTTCCCTGCATCATCATCATGGCGGCTTGGATCCGCACTGGTGGCACTCGGTGGATTGCTGGCGGCGGGCGGCGCGGATCGTGGCCAAACGCTTCGGGGAACTCGACGCGGAGAATGCCGGCTACTACCTCGACCGGGCCCGCTCCTGCCGGGAACGACTGGCGGTGCTGGACCGCTGGATTCGGGCAGAGCTGGCGCGAGTTCCGCCCGGGAAGCGCGTCCTCGCGGTCGCACACGCGGCATTCGGATACTTCTGTGACGAGTACGGCTGGCGGATGGTGGCGGTGCAGGGTTTGAACCGGGAGCGGGTGACCTCGCCGAAGTTCGTGGGAGAGTTGGCGCGCCTCATGCGGAGGGAGGGCGTGGGAGCGCTCTTCCCCGAGGAACAGTCGAACCCGAAAATGCTTCGGACCCTTTCCGAGAGTCTGGGCGTGAAGCTCGCCGAGCCGCTCATAGCGAGCGGGACCGGGAGCATCGAAGCCATGTTCCGGCACAATGTCGGCGCCATCGTGACGACCCTCGCCGAGTAGGCGGGAATCGGGGTGCGCCATGCAGTGGGCGGGGTGCGCGGCGGGGATCGACCGGGGAAGTCAGCCATGCACAACACCTGTCGCGTATCCCGCGACGGATGGCCCGCATTCCAGCACGCCTACGGTCGCCGAGCCCCGCGCGCGAATACCGCGAAGAAAACGATCATGGAGGCGGCGAACCATGCGGCCTGCCACGGAAGGGCGCGGAGGAGGGCTCCCCCGTCGGAGCCCTCGAGGGTCCTGAAGTGGCCCACCACGCCGGCGTAGAGAAGCGCAAGGCCGCCGTACGCGAGGTTGTAGGCGAGGCCCTTCACGCTGAGAACGGTGGCGCGCCGGGAGGAGTCCGCAAGGCGATTGAGGGTGCGGCTGGTGAGGAAATCGAGCCAGCCGAAGGAGGCGAAGACAATCATGACGGGCACGAGCCCAAGGAACGGGACGGCCGGGATGACGGCGAGGAGACAGGCAAGGACGACCGCCGCAAACAGGGCGAGGTTCGTCATGGTCGAAAAACGGTCCGCGGCGCGCTTGGCGAGGGCCGGGACGAAGAATCCGATCCCGGCGGTGGCGGCGCCGATGAATCCGAAACTCCATTCCGGGATACTAATCATTTCGTAGTATTTCGCGACGATCGTGACGAAATTCCGGACCACGGTGTCGGCGAGCGCTCCCGAGGGCACTTCCAGCAGGATGATGGCGCCCGCCCAGACGATGTGCATCAGGAAAAATTCCCTCACGTCAAGCCCGAGAGTCAGGAAGAGCAGGGCGTAGACCGGATAGTAGGCCCGCGCGTTGTAGAGCATCGAAAACCAGCTGTAGAGGCGCACGTTCCGGTGGCGAAACGGACCCTCGTGGCGAAGAAGCGCGAGCACGGCGGGGAATCTGGCGGGGACGCGAGGTATGACAAGGGCAATCAGGGGGCCGGCAACTCGAGTTCTTGAATGCCGGGAGCGCTTGTTGCCAAGTCAAGATTCGGGCTGGGAATGGGGCGGGCTCTGGAGGAAGCTGACGGCGACGGAACGAGCCATGCCTGACGAAAACGAGCGTGAGAAGTTCGAGACGATGCGGGAAGCCCTGACGCGGGAGATCCTGCGGGCGCGGGAGCGCGTCTATGCCATTGGTGCGCCGACCCCGCTGGAATGTCTGGAGTTGGCGGACGCCGGGCGTTCCCTGTGGGTGAAGCGCGAGGACCTCGGCCCGATCAAATCCTACAAATGGCGCGGGGCCTACAATGCGATGGCGTCGCTCGGGGCGGGGGAACGGGACCGCGGGATCGTGGCGGCAAGCGCGGGAAATCACGCCCAAGGGGTGGCCCTGGCCTCGCGGGCGCTCGGGTGCCGCGCCACCATTTTCATGCCGCGCGCGACTCCAGCCGTGAAACAGCGCGAGGTGCGCAAGCACGGCGGAGAGACGGTCGAGGTCCGCCTGGTAGGCGACACCTATGATGAAGCGAGCGCCGCGGCGCGCGAGTTCGAAGCCGAAACGGACGCCGTCTTCATTCATCCTTACGATGACCTCGCCGTCATGGGGGGCCAGGGAACCCTCGCGGACGAGATCATCATGAGCGGAAAAGGACCCTTCGACCGCGTCTACGTGGCGGTGGGCGGCGGCGGGATGGCGGCGGCGGTGGCCTGCTGGCTGAAGAACTACTGGCCGGATCTGAAAGTGATCGGTGTCGAGGGGGTGGGCCAGGCCTCGATGAGCGCCGCGGTCGAGGCGGGAAAGCCGGTCGAACTCGCTTATGTCGACGTCTTCTGCGACGGCACCGCGGTGCGCAAGGTCGGCGAGCACACCCGTCTCCTGTGCCATGGGCTGTTGGATGGTTTGATGACGGTGACGAACGACGAGGTCTGCGAGGCGATCCGGGTGTTGTGGGAGGCCAACCGGTCCGTTCCGGAACCGAGCGGCGCCATGGGACTGGCGGGCTTCCTCCAGGACCACGAGGCGGGCCGCATCAAGGACGAGCAGGAGATTCTGACGATTGTCTGCGGAGCCAACATGGACTTCGCGCAACTCGGGCGCATCGCCGGGCGGGCCGGCATCGGTCCTTCTGAAACGGTGGCCTTGCGGGCGGCAATCCCGGAGGGACGGGGGACCTTTGTGCGCTTCCTGGAGCGGTTGCCGCGCGAACTCAGCATCATCGACCTGCAATACGGCCGGACGCCCTCGGCGACCCAACATCCGATCGTGAGTCTCGGCCTGACGCCGGCGCAGCGGGACACGCTGCTCAGCGACCTGCGCGCGGAGGGGATCGAGGTGGTGGATGTCTCGAAGGACGAGGACGTCCTGTACCGCGTCATTCCCTACGATCCCGAGTTGCTT
>CAYPUM010000252.1:0-5967 GCA_964413545.1 uncultured Roseibacillus sp.
ACCAGCCCGGAAACTGCTCTCAGAAATCACGAAAAACGTTGACTGACCCCTAGCCCGCGACGAGGGAAGCGACTTATTCCGGCTGGGTGGTGTTCATGGTGGTGAATTGGGGTTGGTTGGATGCCGGGGGGAGGAATGTGTTCCGGGTCGTCATCAGCCGGTGCCGGCGGGGCTTTTCAGGGTTGCTTCATCAAAGGAACTCAAACCCATAGGGTGGGACAGCTATGGGGGGAGGGAGCTTGCCATTTTCTTCCGGACATGGAAATCTCACGCATGGCGAAGTCCCAGGAAGCGTTCCGGCTCGGGAAGACGCGCTGGCCGATGGAGCGGATTTACCACATCCATGAGGCGGTGCAGGAGGGCCGGCTCCCGAATTGCTCGACCATGGCGGCGGAGCTGGAGGTGACCGCCAAGACGATCCAGCGCGACATCACCTTCATGCGGGACCGGTTGAATCTGCCGCTCGAATACGACGACGGGGCGCACGGCTACCGCTACACGGCGGACGTGAGCACCTTCCCGGTGTTCGAGGTGGGGGCGGAGGAACTGGCAGGGCTGTTTTTGGCGCGGCAGGCGATCGAGGCGGTGCGCGGGACGCAGCTTGAACGGACCATGCGGGAGGTTTTTGCGCGGCTGACGCGCTCGATGCAGGGGCGGGTGAAGTTCGGGTGGGCCGATCTCGACCGGGCGCTGTCGCGCAAGCCGCGGGGGGTGGCGAGGACCGACCTGAAGCTTTTCGGGCGGCTTGCGGAGGCGGTCCTGAGGCGGCGCGAGGTCGAGTTTGGCTACCGGAAGCTGGGTTCGGACCGGACCGGGAAGCGCCGCGTGCAGCCGTATCACCTCGGGGAGGTCGACCAGTGCTGGTATTTGATCGGCTTCGACCACGCCCGGCAGGCGCTTCGGACCTTCGCATTGCCGCGGATCCGGTCCCTCAAGGTGCTGAGAGGCACCTTCGAGGTGCCGGAGGGCTTCGACGGCGTGGCCTACCTTGGGAGTTCGTTCGGGGTGTGGACCGACCCCGAGCGGCCGGACTTCAAGCAGGAGGTCCGCATCGAGTTGAGCGGATACGCGGCCCGCCTTGCGCAGGAGCGACGGTGGCACCCGAGCCAGCAGGTGAAACCCCTCAATGCCACCGGGAGCCGGGTGGAGGTGCGATTCGAGGTGGGGCGGCTCGAGGAACTCGTGCGCTGGACGTTGAGTTGGGGCGGACAGGCGAGGGTGCGCGAGCCTGCGGAACTCAGGAAGCTGGTGGCGGCGGAGGCGGCGAAGATCCAGGCGGGCGGCTGACGGGTCCTATTCGCCACTCGAACGCGAGCCGGGCGAGCTGCCGTTCGAGCTGCTCCAGCTTGCGGGGGAGCAGGATCGCCGCGATGCGCCGGTGGTAGCGCGGCGGAGGCGGTCCAACGCTGCAGGGCAGTTTCCATGCCATTTCCGGCGCCAGCCGGCCGGCCCATGCGGTCAAGTGGCCGTGCGGGCATTCCCGGAGCCGGGCCATCAGGTCCTGCTCGACCTGGTCGCGCATCCAGCGGCGCGCCGTTTCGGCGGCATGACGGTCGGGCTCGGGGTCGAGCAGCACGTCGCAGAGGTCCTGCCAGAAGTTGTCGTTGTTCGCGTAGAGCCGGGCGGGCAGGGCGGCGGCGGCCCTTGCGGCCGGGGGCCACAGGAGGTCGAGGCGGGGGGTTTTCCTCATGCGGCGGCATTGTAGCCCGGGGGGTGGGACAGTATCAGGGGGTTGCTGTGCAACTGTTCAGATGCGGTTGCCGGCGGAGGCGGGCAGGTCGAATTCGAGCGGCACGGTCTGGAAGTTGAGGCTCACGTTTTCAGTCAGCCGGTCTTCGCCTCCCGAGCCGCCGGTGCTGAAGCTGAACGCCCCTTTGGAGGGCGCTTCACGGGCCGGCAAGCCCGGGGCTCGTAACGGGGTTGCCCCCCGTCATGGGTGTCTGCCTCCGTTCGTGGCTCCGTTGGCCGTTGCGGGCTCGGGGCATTCCTGCAGCGATTCGAGGTCGGCATATTTGGCGGCCACCTGCCATCCTTTCGGGATTGCGAAGGGATCGTGTCGTTTTCGCCCGGGCTCGTGGCGGAGACGATCACGGACGTAGGACTCGGCGTCTTTGAACTCGCCGAACTCGGCGAGGCGGGTCACCACCTTCGGCTGGGTTTCGGTTACGAGGTAGTCATTGTGCCAGAAATCGACGGGGCCGAGGCGGAAGCGGCGCTGCACCCGGTAACGCTGTCCGTTTGAAAGAATTCGGTATCGTTTCATTTTTCAATCGTGTTGCCGGATTTGGGTGACGAATATGTCACATTTCGGGCGGGCTGCCAAGGATGACTTTCGGTCTTTTCTTTGGGGGCGGTTGGGTTCCGACAATGGAAATGTCTCTGAACAGGAGGTCTTTAGAATCGTGGGAACGATTCTGGAGGGGTTTTTCGGAAGGGGGGCCGTCGGTCGGGATTTTCAAAGGCGGCGGAACTCACCTCTTGACGTGCGGCGTTTTTTGTGACAGATACGTCACACGGAGAGTCCGACCGGAGTCTGACGCAATTCACCTTTCGAGCGATGAAACGAGATCATTACGTTCCGAACCGGGATCGGTTGCCTGAGACCGTTCTGCTGGTGTTTGGGGCGCTGCTGCTCCTCGGCGCCTTGGCGGTCGCCATTTTTCAGGGCGGGGTGCCGTGAGTTGGAAAAGCCTTGGGGCATGGCTCACCCCACTCGGGGCGGTTTTCCATGGGGTGATTTCAAGGGGATTGGCCGGCCTTGAGCTGGCGGTCGAGCCAGCGGGTGAACTCCTGATGGCGGGCGGGCTTGTATTGGTGGCATCGGAGGCCGAGGGATTGTCCGGTGCGGATGTTGTCGGGGAGATCGTCGACGTAGAGGGTGCGGTCCGGGGTGAGGCGGTGGACGCGGAAGGCGTGGTGGTAGAGGGCGGGATCGGGTTTCATGGCGCCGGCCTCGTGGGAGAAGACTTCGCCGTGGAAGAGGTGCAGCGGGTGGTTGGCTTTCAACCATGCCGCGTGGATGGAGTTGGTGTTGGAGAAGAGGATGAGCTTCAAGCCGGCGTCCCGGAGGGCCGGGACGAGTTTCCACATGTCTTCGATGGGGTGGAAGCGGCTGCACCATGCGGCGCGGAAGGCGTCGGGTGATCCGGCGAACCGGAGGCGTTCCGAGGCCCACGCGATGAAGGCGGACTCGGCGATTTTTCCGGTTTCGAGATCTTCCTGTTTTTCGAGGAGGCTTTTGACGCGCGCCGCGGGGTCGGGGTCGTCGGGGGGGACGAGGCGGAGGAGGGCCGGGGCGAGTCCGAGGTGGAAGAGGACGTTGCCGATGTCGAAGAGAACTGCTTCTGGAGGAGGGATCATGCGTGCTGGAGGATGAAGGTGGCGGCGCTGAGGGCGGCGTTGGGCCGGGCATGGCGGGCGAGAGCGCGTTTCTGGCGGCGCCATCCGGCGGCGTTGTCGGCGAGGAGGTCGCGGAGGGCGGTCCGGATGCGGTCTTCGGAATGGGCGAGGCTGCCGCCTCCGATTTGGCGGAGGAGGTCGAGGTTGCCTTCTTCCTGGCCCGGGACGAGGTGGTGGATGAGCATCGGGCACCTTGCGCCGAGGGCTTCGTGGACGGTGGCGCCTCCGGCCTTGCCGATGACGAGGTGGTGCTCGCAGAGCAGTTGAGGGACGCGCTTTGACCACCCGCGCACGCGCACCCGTCCGGGATAAGCGTCCTTGATTTCGCGGGCTCGCCGGTAGAGGCGCCGGAAGTTGCGCCCGAGGACGATCGTGATTTCGGTCGGCCAGCCGGGGTGATCGAGCACGGCGCGCGCGATGCGGCGCACGGTGGGGCGCTTGGCGGTCGGGAAGAAGAGCACCCGGAATGGCTTGGCGGGGCCGTCGGCGGAGAGCGGCGAGAGCGTGTTGAAGACGGGATCGATCGGAAAGCCGGTGTCGACGACGCGCGCCTCGGGCAATTCGCGCTCGATGAGGGAGCGGCGGGTCGCGGCGTCGGTGACCAGCCAGTAGTCGGTGGGGGCGAACCGCCATGCGGCGTTGATCTCGATGGAATCCGTCACGACGGTCACAAGCGGGCGGGATCGCCCCCCGGCGTCGAAGTAGCGCCGCACGAAGTAGGGGTAGAGGGGGTAGGTGGAGACGATGACGTGGGGGTCGAAGGCGTTGATTCGAGCGGCGAGGGCCTTTTCCGCGAGGCGCATGAAAGGGATGCGCTCCTTCGAGAAGTCGCGTTTTTCGACGCTGTGATAGATGCGTTTCCAGAGGCGGGGCGAGTAGGTGGTGACGACGCGGTATGCGGAGCGCAGGAGGTCGTTGAGGACGGGGGCGCCCTCGCGGCATGGGTCGGCGATCTCGACGGAGGCGCCGGAGTGGAGGGCTTTGGCGAGGTTGCGGGCCGCGCTGTGATGGCCTTCTCCGAACCCGGCAGTTGCGAGGAGGATGCGTGGCGGATCGTCCGGGCTCATGGAGGTGACTTTCTACCGGGCATCGGGGGTTGCGTCGACCGTGATTTCGAGACAAATTGGGGGTGCTGGATGGTAGTTGAAGGGACGGCAGGCGGCGGCGGGGATGCGAAGCGGGACGGAGAAGCGTCGAAGGCGGTGCGTCTCGAGCCGGAGCCGGACGGGTTGGCGAACCTTCTGGAACCCATGCCGGTCGAGGCCGGGGCGAAGGGGGTTCCGGAGTCTCGGCCGGTTGACGCGCCGCGGCCCGAGGAGGGCGCCTTGGCGGATCGGTTCGACCCGGAGCGAGTCTGGGAAGAGAGGCGGTTGGGTTGGCTGATCGCTCCGATCGGGTGGATCGGACTGGTGGGGCTGCTGATCGCAGGTTTCGGGTATTGGACGTTGACGCGGATTGTTGGCGGCGAGCGGCATCTGGCGGCGGAGACCGAACGTCTTGGGTCGAGGCTTCGGGACAACCGGCGCGAGGAGGAGGCGGCGCGCAGCCTGCTTGCGCAGGTCGAGGCGCGGGTGAGGGCCTACCTCGCGGCGGATCAGGTGGAAGAGAAGCTGAAATACGTTCGGCATCCGGAGCGGGTCCGTCCGCATCTGGAGCGATACTACCAGAGCCACGAGCTGAAAGGGGTTGAGCTGGAGTCGATTCAGGAACTGCATCCGGTGACCATCGGGCGCCGGCCGTTTTTTTTCCTGCGGGCGCGCGACATCGGGGGCGGGACGCACGCCTTGATTCTGGAGGACGGTCTGGAGGGAGGGGTGCGGTTTGATTGGGAATCGGAGGTTTGCTACCAGCCCATGCCGTTTGATGAGTTCATTGCGCGGAGGCCGTTGGAGGCGATGGATTTTCGGGTCTACCTTGAGGTGGATCGGCATTACGCGTACGAATTTGCGGATCAGGAGCGCTATCAGAGCCTGTATTTGACGACGCGAGACAGCGACGAGCACCTTTTCGGCTATGTGGAGCGGGGCTCCGAGGTGGCGGACGCACTCCGGCGGTTTGTGGAGCGTCACGGAGCGGGGAAGAAGCTTCCGGCTTATCTTCGTCTGAGGTTTCTGCCGGACAGCCGCGCGCCTCGAGGGGTGCTGGTGGAGGCGATGCTGGCGCCGCGCTGGACGTTGTCCGGCGATCCGGCCGTCCGGTGAAATCGCCGATCTACGGGTTGCCAGAGGGTGCGGGGAATGGTAGGGGGACCGGGAGGGGAGCCGTGGAGCGGCGACAAGCGGTGATTTCGGGAAGCGCGATTTCTTCCGGAAAGGTTCTCTGGAAAAGCAGGTCATGAATGCGACAGGGCGAGTCACGATGGCGATGGGATTTCTGGCGGCGGGGGTGGTCTCGGCGGGGGATGCGCCGGAGGTTTTCAGTCCGTTCCTCAAGCAGGATGTGATGATCAAGGGGGAGGTGGTGGTGGTTCTTCCGCCGCGGGAGATCAACAATTATCTGGCGAAGGTGAAGGAGGCCGCCAAGGCTGATCCGGCGCGACGATGTGCCTGTGCCGCCCTTGAACTCGTA
>CAYPUM010000253.1:0-5938 GCA_964413545.1 uncultured Roseibacillus sp.
GGCGACGAAGATCGGGATCACGATAAACTGCTTGAATGACATGTTTTCCTCCTTGAGCGAGAGGCTGCTAACAGTTTCCGTGACTGTTGGGAATCTCCTTTTTCGGGGCTGATTTCATGGTCCCCCCGGGCGCCCCTCTCCGCCAGTCTTCGTCGCGGAAGAACAACGGACGCTTGGACTGACCGCTCCTGTAGTGAAGACCTTGGGGACCCGTCCATGCAACTACGGGCCTTCGCCGGCCACAAGCCCTTCCAGTTGCGAAAGTCGTGTCAGGATCGGTTCTGCAGTCAAGAATGTGGTCTGCAAGGCCGTTGTTCGGCGTCGCGAATTCGGCCGCCGCCTTGTTTGTGTAACGGGGAGCGCCGCTACTCCACCCGCCAGACGCGGATCCAGCCCTTCTCGCCGCCGGTGGCGAGGCGGCGCTCGTCGAGGAACGTCGCGCCGAAGGCGGAGTCTTCGTGGCCCTCCACCATGAGGACGCGCTCGCCCGTTGTCAGGTCCCAGACGTAGACGAAACCCCACTTCGTCGTGGCCGCGAGGCGCTCCCCGCTCGGGCTGATCGCCACCGCGGCGATCGCGATTCCCTCCCTGGTGTCGAACCGGTCGATTCCGGCGCCGGTGGCGAGGTCGAAGGTCTGCACGGTGCCGCCTTCGAGACCGGCCGCGATGGTCCGGCCGCGCGAGTCCACCGCGACGGCCCACGCCGAGTCCACCGGCTGGATGCGCCGGACCTCCTTTTCCGTTTCCACGTTCCACACGCGGATCGTCCGGTCTGCGGAAGCGGAGACGAGGGTCCGGCCGTCGGGCGTGGCCACCAGGTCGTCCACCCGGTCGGAGTGGCCCGAGAGGAGGGTGGCCGTCGGCTCCCCCGAGGGGTCGAAGAGGTGAAGGTCCCGGCCGCCGCTCCCCACCGCCACGCGGCCGTCCGGAAGCCAGACGATCGCGTTGATTCCATCCCGGCCGAAGCTGGTCATGGCGACCGATGCGTTTTCGGAGCGGGTCTCGACGAGGTGGACGCGGCTGTCGGTGCGCGAGCCCCCGGCGGCGATCCTTCTTCCATCCGGGGAGAAGGTGAGCGACCAGAGGTTCGAGGCCTCGGTTTTGACCTCGCGGACGAGCCTCAGGGTCAGGGGATCCCACAGGCAGACCCTTCCGAAGTTGTCGGCGGAGGCGAGGGCCGAGCCGTCCGGGGAAATGGCGAGGGCGCTCACGTCGTGCCCCTCGAGGTGGACTTCGAGGATCGGCGAGGGGGGCTTCAGCAGGAAGAAGACGGCGGCCCCGCCGGCGGCGAGAACCAGGATGACGAGCAGGACGGCCGGGAGCGCAGAGCGCTTCTTCGGCGCGGGTGCGGGTGCCGGTGATTCCGGCGCGGGCGCGAGCGGTTCAGGTGCCGGCGGTCCGGGTGCGGGCGGCAAGGGCGCGGAGGGCGGGGGCTCGCGTGATTCGGGCGGCGGTGGTCCGGGTGCCGGCGGCTCGGGTGCGGGCGGCAGGGGTGCGGAGGGCGGGGGCTCTGGGGCTCCGGGGGCTCCGGGGGGCGGCTGCGGGGCACGCTTTGCCTTGGGCATCGGCGTTCCACAGCTTCCGCAGAACTTGGCCTTCTCCGGGAGCTTCTCGCCGCACTGGGGACAAAAGGGCATCTCGATTCTCCGTTAAGATCAGCCGGCCTTGGCGCCGCACTCCATGCAGAACTTCTGCCCGGGATTGAGTTCCGTCCCGCACTCCATGCAGAACCGCGCCGGCGTTGGCTTGGGCTCGGGTGGCGGGGGCGGCGCGTCCGGCACGGGACGCGCCGACGGGACGGGCGCCCGGGCCGGCCTGAACGCGGTCCGGAGCAGCTCGTCGAAGCCTCCCGTCGAGACGCTCGCCAGTGCACCGCCCTTCCCGTCGAAGTCGAAGAGGTAGAGCGCCGTCGGGGCGCGCACGAAGAGGAGCACCTCATGGCCGGCCTCCCCGTCCGTCCGCTCCACCGCAAACGCGATCCCGAGCTTCGCCGCCTCGTGGACGAGGCCCAGGAGGAGGTCCTCCCCGGCGCGCGCCGGCTCGAACACGCGCGCCTCCCCCGTCTCGTCCATCGGCGCCAGCAACCCGGCCGTCAGCAGCTCCTCGACGCCGAGTTCGAGGTCCTCCGTGGTCACGTTCCCGGCGACCTCGAACGGAAGGAGGCTGGCGGCGAAGAGGAGCGGGAACCGGAAGTCCTCGTTGCCCGAGTCGGCGACGCGAGCTTCCAGATCCGGGATGCCGAACGCCAGGCTTGGCGTCACGTGGCTGATCGCCGACACGTGCCGCTGCATCCGGGCGTGGTCCGCGATCGCGAGCAGCGTCACGAGCGCCGACGTGGAGAGCGCGAGGCCGAGGTTCGCCGCCCGGAGCGACTCGTCCGCCGCGACGACGCCGGCCGCGATCCGCCGCACCTCCTCCTCGGTGCGGAGCGAGACGCGCCGGTCCTCCCCCGCCATGTTGAGCACCACCACGGAGTCGTGGGGGCCGCCGTCGAGGCCCGGCCATGCGAGGAACGCGCGGCTTACCGACTCCTCGGCGAACGTGTGGGTCATCCGCGCCACCTGGCGCGGCCGCACGAGTGCGAGGAGGGCGGTGCGGAGGTCGTCCCGGAGCGCGGGGTCGGCCTCCTCGGCCGGCGGGGCCTCCGCCTTGCTGCCTGACGGACGGAAGCCCAGGAGGCTCGGCTCGACGCCGAGCGCGGTGAGTTCCCGATCCAGCTCGGCCTTGGAAAGAACGATGTCGCCGTCTTCGAGTTTCATGTGGCTCTCGGTGTGGTGTAGTTTGCGATGATCCCCTTCGCGCGGTTCACGAAGGTGCTCTTGGTGAGGCCGTTTCGGTTGAGGATTCCCAGCGCGTCCTGGGGGTTCTTCCGGATTTGGGTCGCGATCCCCTCGATGACCGGGTCCCCCATCCCGGCGCCCATCTTCGTGGCGGCCTCGGAGGCGCGGTCGAGCGCCTTCGCGAGGTGCTTCACGTCGGTGTAGTGGGCGGCGGCCATCTTCTGCTGGCCGATCACGCTCTCCCAGTCGGACCATGTGTAGCGCATCGGGTCCGCGTCGTAGTGGCCGGAGTACTTCCCCGTCACCAGCTCGTTGGCGTCGATGACGGCCTGGCCGCCGGTCTTGTAGCAGGCGGCCCCTCCGTCGGCGTTCAGCAACATCCGCCCGTCTTCGCCGATCTTGAACTCGAGGCCGCTCCCTTTCCACTGCCGGAAATAGGTGTAGGCTTTGCTGTAGGCGTCGGCGTGACCCGCTCCCGCGCCGATGCCGTTGTAGCTGGCGTAGCCGATGTCGTCGTTCGTGAGCCCCTTGCTGCGGAGGCTTGCGTCCACCGCCTCCTCGTGCATCACCTTGAACTTCTCGCCGAGCTGTTGCCGGGCCGTGTCCGGATCGATGCCGCCCTTCCGCGCGTACTCCGCGAGGTCCGCCTCGTTGAAGTCCACGACGAGGGTCCGGTCGAAGTCGGTGAGGACGGACTGCTTGGTGCCCCGGATCGAGCTGGAGCCGGAGTCGCCCATGGTGAGTTTCTTCACCCGGACGCCGGTCTGCTCGCCGAACTCGTCCACCGTCGTCTTCGTCCCGGAGAGGATTGAGGACTGGCCGTTCTCCCGGAGGACCCGGTTCAGTTCGTCTGCCATGCCGTCGTCGATGTGTCCCATCGCCTCGAGCGCGCCGAGTTCCTTCATGCCGCCATTCTTGTAGAGGCCGAGGATGGCCTCGTCGCTGCCGGAGTCCAGTGCGCCAAGGAGCTTGGCCTTCTTCAGGGTGAGCTGCGGCGGGAGGTCGAGCGGCGCGCCGCCCCAGAGCGGTTTGTTCAGGCGGTTTGCGAGGCCCTCGGACGCCTCGCGGAGGGAATTCGTCAGGCCGGGGAACGTCTCGGTGAGCTTCCCCATCCCCTTCGAGAGTCCCGCCGACAGCGCCTCCCCGGCGAAGTGATCGAAGAGCGTCATGTTCAGCGAGTCCCGGAGCGCACCGAACGCGGTTTTGTCCTGGTCGAAGCCGTCCTTCAGCCGGAAAAGGAAGTCCACCGGCATGCCCACGTACTCGGACAGGCCGCCCGTCTTCACGGCCGCGCCCGCCCGCACGAACATGCTCGCGCCGAGGCTTCCCCAGCTTGTTGTCCCGTCCGCCTTCACGCCGGTGAAGAGCTGCCGCGCGGAGAGGTAGGCCCCGTTCTTCATCCAGTAGCCCGTGGAGGTGAGTTCGTCGATGGGCGTCGTCCCGGAGAAGAAGGCCTCGCCCATGTGGTGGACGCGCAGCTTGCCGAGCTTCTCCACGTTCACCGATCCGTCGGGGTTGTAGAGGTTGTCGCGGAGCCGGCGGTATTCCGGGTGCCGGTCCATGAACTCGCTCATTTTGCCGGACAGGTGCTCTTGCCACTGCCGCTCGTCGAGGAGCCTCTTCCACGAGAGGCCGGCCTCCGCTCCGACACCCGCGTAGGGATCCGAGAAGTGGTCGGGACCGAGGTCCGGCGGCACCTGTCCGCCCGATGCGCGGATTCGGGCCTCCTGGTCGCGCAGCGTGCGCCGGAAGTCCCGCAGCCGGGCCCGCATGTCGTCCACGACCTTGCCGTCGTGGTGCGGCGAGCCGGGCGGGTGGTTTCGGAGGTAGCTGTTCAGGCTTTGCTGCTGGTGATGGACGGCATCCCGTTGCCCGTCGAGGTAGGCCAGGTCGTCCTGGTAGCCGACGTAGGGCTCCGCGGGAGGAGGCGGCTCGCCGGGGTCGGCGGCGGGCTCCGCCGGCCGGATTGCGTCCCCCGCCCTCTGACTCGCCTCGCACAATTCCGTCGCGGCGCGTCGCGCCTCGTTCAGCAGGCGCGACGCCTGCCGCGCGAAGGCCGGCGCGCCCGGGTCGACCTGCGCCGCGAGCTGGCGGTAGTCCCGGATCGCCTTGGCGTGCCGCTCGCGGAGTTCCCCCATCCGATCGAGTTCCGGGAACGGTTTCCGGATCTCGTCGAGCGCCTTGCCGGCCGCCCGCTCGGCCACGGCGAGGTTTTTCCCCCGCGCCTCGAGATCGTCGTAGCCCGCCTTTGCGGTCTCGAGTTCGCGGCGGATCCGTCCGAGTTCGCGGTCGCGGTCCTTCTCGAGATTCACGATCTCCCGGCTCCGCTCGGCGACGCGGTCGAAGACCGACCGGAAGCCGCCCTCGAGGAGGGTGTCGAGTTGCTCCTTTTTCCGCATGTGGCCGGCGAGGATGCCCTCGTTGTGCTCGAGCCACTCCTTCGAATCCCGGGCAATGACCCGCCCGAACAGGCCGCGCTGAGGCGGATCGAACACCTCGTGCGGTGCGTTCCTGAGCGCCGCGATCCGCTCCCGCAGACGCGGGATGTCGAACTTCTCGACGACCTCACGCTGCGTCTCGAGCCCGGCCGGCTTCCGGAGGGATCCGAGCGCCGCGTCGTCGCCCTGTCGAATCGCCTCCTCCACTCGGTCGGGATCCACGATGGCGCCGACCTGATCGTACTTCCCGCGCACCTCCGCGAGGTCGTCTTCCCGGGACCGCGAGGCGAGCTTCACCGCCTTGTCGAAACGCTCCCCGGCGGACTCGAGTTCCTCTTCGAGATCGACGATGTGCTGCCAGAGCTTCTGCCGTCCCTCCTCGACGTCCTCCGCCTCCGCGACGAGCCCGTCGAGCCGGTCATCGAGCGCGGTCATCTGCTGCTCGCCCACTTGCCGGAGCGGCGCGACGCGGTCCCAGCAGGCCTTGCCCCGCGCCTCGATCGCGGCGAGGTCCCGCTCCATCCCCTCGGCGCGTGCGGCGAGCTCCTCCGGCGTGGGGCCGGTCGGGGCCTCCGGAAGCGCCGGCGGCTTCCGGGTGGGCGCCGGGGCCGGCGCGGCGGTGGCGGCGGACGCGGCGGCGCCCGCGCCCTGACCGAGACTGCTCAGGAGGAGGAGAAGCGCACCGAGGGAGCCGAGGAGGCCCGCCGCGCCGGCGGCGTC
>CAYPUM010000254.1:0-5936 GCA_964413545.1 uncultured Roseibacillus sp.
CCGGGGACGTTCCCGGTCACCCTGACCGTAGTGGATAACGACGGTGCCCGATCGAGCCATGTCCTTTCGGTGTTTGTCGCAGATACCAACACCGCGCCGGTCGCGAGCTTCACGATCGCCCCCGACTCCGCCGGTTCCACGACCCGCTCAAGCTGGACCGTTCCCAGCTCGAATCCCTCGAAGAACGCCGCCCACGTCGCCTCCACCGAGCGGGGGTCGTCCAGCCAGTGCTCATACTTCTCTTCGAGCAGTTCAGCGCTCAGGCGGGAGGAAACCGACGAATTCATGAGGGTATCTGCGCAGCCCCGGCCCTGCGGCAACCGGAGCATTTTCTTCCTTGGTGGGAATCGGAATAGGCACTACTTAAGTGCACCTCCAACCGGAGTCAACCGCCCAAGCGCGCCGACTCTCCAATGTCTCCATGATTCAGGTCGAGAACCTCACCAAGCGCTTCGGACGGCATACCGCGGTTTCGGAGGCCTCGTTCGGCGTCGACCGGGGCGAGGTGGCCGGCTTCCTCGGCCCCAACGGGGCCGGCAAGACAACCACGATCCGCATCCTCGCCGGTTTCCTCCCCCCCACCTCGGGATCGGCGCGCATCGCGGGGTTCGACGTCGCCCGCCAGTCGCTCGAAGCCCGCCGCCACATCGGCTACCTTCCCGAAACGGCGCCCCTTTATCGCGAAATGCGCGTTCGGGAATACCTCCGGTTCCGGGCTCAGCTCAAGGGCCTCCGTGGCGAGCGCCTGCGCCACAGCCTCGACGAGGTGGTCGAGCGGTGCGGCCTTCAAAACGTGCGGCGGGCCATGATCAAAACCCTCTCGAGGGGCTTCCAGCAGCGGGTCGGCCTCGCCGATGCCCTTGTGCACTCCCCTCCCCTCCTCATCCTCGACGAACCGACCAACGGCCTTGATCCCAACCAGATTCGCTCGATTCGGCGCCTCATCAGGCGCCTCGGCGCGGATCACACCATCCTCGTCTCCACCCACATCCTCAGCGAGGCCGAAATGCTGTGCGACAAGATCGTCATTATCGACGACGGGCGAATCCGCGCCGCCGACTCCCCCGAAAAATTGATCGGCGCCATGCGGGCTGCGGGCCGCGTCTCGATTGATCTCCGGGCGCCGGCCGCGGAGGTGGAACCGGTGCTTGCGCAGCTTCCATACGTCAAGCGGGTCACGCACGACGGAACCGAACCGCCATGGGAGCAGTTCTCGATCCTCGTCGAGTCGGGGACCGACGCCCGCGAGGCGATCTACGATCTCTGCCGCCGGCGGGATTGGCCGCTGCGCAGTCTCTATCGTCACGACACCACCCTCGAGGATGTGTTCGTCGAACTCACCCGCAAAGACTGACCAATGGGCAATCTCTTCACCCTCTTCCGCAAGGAATTCAAAGGGTTCTTCCTCAGTCCCGCCGGCTGGGTGGTTCTGGCCCTCGTGGCCGGCATGCAGGGTTGGTCGCTCGCTGCCGCCATGAAGGCCCTTCAGACCGCCCCCGTGCCGGAAAGCCTCGTCTACGTGGCGTTCCACACCCCGAACTTCTGGTTCTACTTCCTCTTCATCTTCCCGCTCATCACGATGAGGCTGTTCGCCGAGGAGGAACGCAGCGGCACCCTCGAGACGCTGCTCACGGCGCCGGTGCGGACCTCTCACCTCGTTCTGGGAAAGTATTCCGCAACCTTCGCGTTCTACGTTGTGCTTTGGATTCCGGTTCTGCTGCAATTCGAGGTTTTCTCGCTGTTGACGAGGATTCCCGCCCCTTTCAGCTACGGTTCGCTGTTCGGGGCGTTTCTCATCCTCATTCTGATGGGGGCCTTCTTCATCGCGGTTGGTTGTCTGGCGTCGGCCCTCACGTCGAACCAGCTCATCGCGGGAGTCGTGACCATGGGCGTCCTTGTCATCCACTATTTTCTGGGGTACGTCACGGTCATCTACGGGGACGCCATCGGTGCAGCCCCCGTCTTCCACTACCTCGCCTCCCACGAACACCTTCTCTACTTCACGAAGGGGCTGATTGACAGCCGCCCCATCATCTACTACCTCAGCATGGCTGCTCTCACTCTCCTCGCGACCCATCACGTCATCGATCATCGTCGTTGGACGAGCTGACTGATGCCAGAATCCGAATCACGACCATCCCGGGCGCCGCGCCGCGGCGGGGACCAACGGCGTCTCCCGCTCGCCGTCCTTGCGGTCACCCAATTGCTGTGCGCCGTCATCGCGGTGATTTCGCTCAACTACCTCGCGGCGGCCCACCCCCGGACATGGGATCTCAGCCGCGACCGCGGCTTCACGCTTTCTCCCCAGACCCGACGCCTCCTGCAGTCCGGCCTCCTGCGGGAGCGGTCACCCCGCCCTCGAATCATTGCCGCCGTCCGAAAGTCGTTCCCCCACTACGCGCGTCTCCATGCTCTCCTCGGCGAATACCGGCGCCTCTCCGACGGCCGCCTCGAGGTCGAGTTCGTCGACCCCATCCGCAACCCGGACCGGACCCTCGAGATCGCCGATGCCTATGACCACGTCTTCACCGAGGACATCATGATCATCGACGCCCGCCGCGCCGGACCGCCCGCCTCCGGACAAGACGCTTCCCCGCCCGATGCTCATGTCAGGTTTCTGCCCGTGAGCCGCCTCCTCGTGCATCGCAGCGATGCGAGAGGCCGGCGCCGGCTGATCGGCTTTCAGGACGAGGACTATTTGACCTCGTCGTTGCTTTCCGCGCTCGAGGGCCAGTCTCGCGCCTTCTACTTCCTTGCGGACAAGAGCCAGATCCAGGACGCCGGCGAGGACACTCCCTGGTCGTTTCTGGCCGAGACGCTCCGCGGACAAAACGTCGCCCTCACGCCGCTGCGCCTCTCGGACGTCGATGCCATCCCCGCCGACGCGCAGGGAGTCGCCCTCGTCGCCCCCCGCTACGACCTCGATCCGCGCGAGGAAGCCATCCTGCGCGATTATTGGGACCGCCCCCGCTCCGCGCTTCTCGTCCTCCTCGACCCCGCTCACCGGCCCCGGCGCATCCATGCCTTTCTCCGCGAGCACGGCGTCACCCCCCGCGACGACCGCATCCTGTCCGTCCAGGACGGCCGGCGCCGTTCCAACGTCCGTGCCGTCTTCACCCACGGCGCCCAACTGAACCGGATCAACCGGGACCTCAGCGGCATGTCCACCGTGTTCGAGGGGGGAACTTCCAGCCTCGGAGTCCGCGAGGCATCCGACGATCTCGTGACGCGCGGCATCTTTCCGATTGCGCTGCTCGAAGTTGGCGAGGGCTTCTGGGGCGAGACCCGTTATGCGGCGGAGGAGGTTCCGGTCTTCAATCCCCGCGAGGATTTTCCGCCGCCCCTGTTTCTGGCGGCAGGCGTCATCAAGGGCAATGAGAGAATCGACCGCCTTGCCGCCCGGAGTTCCCGCCTCGTCGTGCTCTCCAACGTCGCCTTTCTCGACCGTGACAACCGCCACGTCGAGCAGCTTGATTTCGTGCGCAACGCCGCCAACTGGCTTATCGGGAGGGAGGAACTGATTGGCATCGGCCCGCGGCCCATCAGAAAATACAAGCTGAACCTCGTGCCTGCCCAGGTGGAATTCGTGAACCGCCTCAATCTTGTGTTTCTGCCGGCCGCCCTGTTGCTGGCGGGTCTGATGGTGTGGAACGCCCGGCGCTCCTGACGATGTATTCCAAGACGGTTACGATCTCCCTTGCTTCCGCGGCGCTTCTTCTCGCCTCCCTCGCTGCGGTGCAGGTCCGCAAGGAGGACCTCGGGACGATCTTCGGCCCTCCGCCGCTCAAGGCCGGCAAGGAACTCTTCGCCTTCGACCCGTATCGCGTCGCGCGCGTCTTCATCACCGGTCCCGACGGACGGGCCGCCGCATTCGAAAAGAAGGACGGCGTCTGGTGGATGACCATGCCCACCATCGACCGCGCCGATTTTCGCCACCTCCAACGACTCGTCATCTTCTCGCGGCGGATGGAAGTGGTTGAAACCCTCGAAGACGAGGGGTCCCGTCCCGGTTCCGCAACGGGGCCCGCCGGCGAAATGGAATCCGGCAACTTCGAGCTCCGGCTGCTCGACGCGAGGGGCCACGAGGTCTCCCATTTCCACCTCGGTCGCAGAACCGCATGGCACAGCAGGGACCCGGCCTCGGGACGGGTCGCGCCGACATGGTTCGTCCGCCCCCATCGCCCGTCTCACCCGCCCCGGCTCTACGTTTGCTCGACACCGGACACCCGCACGCCGGACCTCCGGTCGATTCTCGGCAAGGGGCTTGAAGAGCTGAGGGATCATCGTCCCTTCCTCTTCGATCCCAAGACCCTCGCACGCCTCCGGATACGCAACACCAACGGCGAGATCCTCGTCAAACGCTCCACCCCCGGCCGGCCCTGGTTCATCTCCAAGCCCCTCGAGTCACGCACCAATCCCGAAGCCATCTCCCGGCTCCTGCAAGGGCTCTATCACCTCCGAGCCACCGCCATCCACGACCCCGGAACCGTCACCCTTCCCCCCCGCCCCGAATCGTCCCCCCACCTCGAAATCTCCATGAAGTTCTTCAAAGACGCCGCATCGAGCGCCGGCGGCGCGGCGGGGAATGAGGCGCCCTTGCGGGAGGGATTGGTGACCCTGATCCTCGAGCCCCCGGCCGCCGCGGAAGCTGCCACCACCTTTGCCACCGTCAGCAACCGGCCCGCCGCCATTTTCGAGTTGCCTCTCGTTCCCGTGAAGAATGCCGTCGCCTTGTCCGAACTGCCGCTGAGGGTCGATGAATTGCGCAGCCGCACCCTCGCGACACTCGATTTGTCAGAGCTGCGGGCCATCACGATTTACGACCAGCATCGTTCGAGTCCGGTGCGGCTTCGTCTCGCTCCGCCCGGCCGAGGCACTCAACCCCGCTGGATGATCGCCGGCCCCAAGGAGTTCCGTCCGGCCAACGAGTTCGCAATCGCGGCCCTGATCGAGGCCCTTACCCGGCACGAGGTGCGGGCATTCAGTTCCGACGCCGCCAGCGACCTCGCGAAATACGGCATGGCCCCCCCCCGCAAACGTCTGCAGCTCCGCACTGCCGATGGCGAAGCTTCGGAGTTCCTCCTCGGGCGGAATGACGAGGACCGGTTCTTCGCCATGCGCTCCGGTTCCTCGACCGTCGCGGAGATCGAACCCGCCACCTTCGCCGCCGTTGCCACCCGCCTCCACGAGTGGCGCGACACCCTGCTCATGCCCTTCCCCATTGTCGATCTTGCCGCCCTGCGCATCGAGCGGGCTGTTCGTCCTCCGCGCGCCGATCCCACCCTCACCCTGAACTACGACTTCCTCCTCGAAGAGTGGTCCGCAAGGCAATACGGACGCGACGCCACCCCCCGCCTCGTGGTTCGGCGCGCCAACAAATTCGTCCATGACCTCGACGCGCTGCGCGTCCTTCGCTGGCTCGGCCCCGACCACCACAAGGCCCGATCCGCCCTCCGGAATCCCGTCTACCGTCTGACCGCCGTTTTCCGCCGTTCCGATGCCGAGGGAGATCCGGCCGGCCTCACGGAGGTCGCCTTTGAAATCGCGCGCGCCTCTGAATCCCCCTCCAACCAATACTACTACGGCCGTCTCGTCGGCGGGCGCGACTACTTCGTCATGGACAAGGCAGCCGCCCGCATCCTCGCCACCCCCCCCACCCACCCCCACCACCACCCAACCAGTACTGATACCACTTCTCGTTCAGCGTGCCACCGTCATGACCCAAGCCATCCAACCACTCCCATGCCATCTCGTTCCACGTACCCGGAGTTGCACCATCGGAGATGAACAGCTTGATCCACCGTTCATTCAGCGTGCCGGTATCGATACCCAGATCATCGAACCACGTATGCTCCAGTTCCTTCAGGGTGATCGGCCCGCCTGCACCCCTGCCTGTAATCAGGGTGGAGTATTTGGCTTCATTGAGTGTTGTCATG
>CAYPUM010000255.1:0-5935 GCA_964413545.1 uncultured Roseibacillus sp.
CATGACCGGGATCGTCTCCCGCGGCGGCTCCATCATGGCCAAGTGGTGCCTCGCCCATCACCGCGAGAGCTTCCTCTACACCCATTGGGACGAGATCTGCGACCTCTGCGCGGCCTACGATGTCGCCTTCTCGATCGGCGACGGCCTCCGGCCGGGCTCGATCGCCGACGCCAACGACTACGCCCAGATGGCGGAACTCGAAGTGCAGGGCGAACTCACCGGGCGCGCCTGGGCCCGGGGCTGCCAGGTCATGAACGAGGGCCCCGGCCACGTCCCGATGCACCTCGTCCACGAGAACATGCAGAAGCAGATCGAGTGGTGCCACGGCGCCCCCTTCTACACCCTCGGCCCCCTCACCACCGACATCGCGCCCGGATACGACCACATCACCTCCGGCATCGGGGCCGCCCTCATCGGCTGGTACGGATGCGCCATGCTCTGCTACGTCACCCCAAGGGAACACCTCGGCCTGCCCGACCGGGACGACGTCCGCGAGGGAGTCGTCACCTACAAGATCGCCGCCCATGCCGCCGACCTCGCCAAGGGCCACCCCGCCGCCCAGGAGCGCGACAACGCCCTCTCGAAGGCCCGCTTCGAGTTCCGCTGGGAGGACCAGTTCAACCTCGGCCTCGACCCCCGGAAGGCCCGCGCCCTCCACGATGAAACCCTCCCCGCGGAGTCCGCCAAGACCGCCCACTTCTGCTCAATGTGCGGCCCCGCCTTCTGCTCGATGAAGATCAGCGAGGAGGTCCGCCAATACGCCGAACAACACGGCCTGAGCCCCGAAGACGCCGTCGAGGAGGGCCTCAGAAAGAAGGCCCGCGAATTCGCCCGGGGAGGCGGAGAAATCTATACCTGAGATCGGCTCCGTCATTCATGCCATCAATCGTCGAACCTCTGCCGAGGCAGTCACCGCACCCCCAGCTTTTTCTCCATCTCCTCAAGGGGAACACCCTTGGTCTCCGGGACCATGGCGATGACCCAGACAAGCTGGAGCACCATCATGCCGCAGAAGAACAGAAAGAGGAACCCGGCGTCGAATGCCTCGATGGCAATCGGAAAGAGAAGCGTGAGGAGGGCGGCGAAGATCCAGTGCGTGAAACTTCCCAACGACTGGCCGGGGGCGCGGAAGGCGTTCGGGAAGATCTCCGCGATGAAGACCCAGATCACGGCCCCCTGGCCGACCGCGTGGGAGGCCATGAAAAGCAGAATGCAGGCCAGCACCAGCACGCTCTTGTTCCCCAGCAATTCGGAGGCCGCGCCCTTGACCTCCCCGGCCACCGTCTTCAGTTCCTCCCGTGTCGCCTCCTCCGGGATGGTGACCGGTTCGCCCCGGTAATCCTCGATCCGGGAGGCATTTTCGAGGCCTGACCGCGCCTTTTCGAGCCCCTCCCGGGCTTCCGTCATGATCTTCTCCGGGACCACCCGCTCGCTGGTGGTGAGGCTCTCGATGCGGCCCACCGCCTTCTCGAGGTCGATCGACGCCGAGACCACCTTGAACTCGCTGAAGCTGAGAAAGGCCCACGCGCAGACCCCAAGGGACAGAATGTAGCCCAGGGAGCCGATGAAGAGGAGCGTCTTCCGCCCGAGGCGGTCGATCAGCCGCAGCCCGATGAAGGTGAAGATCAGGTTGGTGACCCCGATCGCCACCGCCGCCAGCAGCGGATTCCCGATCCCCGCCAGCCCCAACAGACGGGGAGCGTAGTAGAGAATCACATTCACCCCCGAGAGCTGGTTGAAGAAGGCCACAAGGAACGCCAGCAGGATGGGAACCCTCAAGCGCGCCGACCAGAAGCCGTGGATCGTCTTGGCGTCCTCGATCCCCGCCTCCTCGATCTCGGTCGCCAGCCCGGTGATGTCCTCCTCCGGCGCCTCCGGATCGAGCATGCGCAGCACCCTCTCCCCGGCCTCCCGGTCGTTGCGCTTGACGATCAGCCAGCGCGGGCTCTCCGGGATGCCGAAACACATCAGCGAATAGATCAGGGCCGGCACGCCCTCGATCCCGAGCATCCAGCGCCACGCCACCGCGCTGGGAAGGAACTCGCCGAAAAGGGCGTTCGAGAGAAAGGCCACAAGGATCCCGAACACGATGTTGAACTGGAACAATCCCGCCAGCCACCCGCGCTTCTTCGGAGGAGAAATCTCCGAAATGTAGAGCGGGGCCGCCACCGTCGAAATCCCGATCCCGAGCCCCCCGACGAACCGCGCCACCATGAAGGAATACGGGTCATACGACAGCGCCGACCAGATGGCCGAGACGAAGTAGAGGATGCCCACCGAGAGGAGCGTCTTGCGGCGGCCGAAGATGTTGGTCGGCCAACCGCCCAGCATCGCCCCCAGCACCGTCCCCCACAGCGCGGCGCTCATCACCCATCCGTGCATGTCGCCCCCCAGCCCCCACAGAAGCTGGATGGTCTGCTCGCCACCCGAAATGACAATCGTGTCAAATCCAAAGATGAATCCGGCAAGAGCCGAAGTGAGGGACCAAAGAAGAAGACGAGCTTTCATCGGAACGGAAGATCAGGTTGTCGAAACGACGTGATTCTGCTCGGACGAATTCCGATGTCGAGAAATTGCTCCCGCCATGCGCGACTCGCCCTCCGCGGCCCGCAGGACGAAGAAGAACGCGAGACCCGAAGATTGAAACCTGGAGCCCCCATGAAACCTTGTTGGCTGGAGCTTGAACCCCGGGCGCGAGGATGCGGGATGCCCTCCCGCACCACAGGCAGGGCATCCCCGCCCGAACCCCCATGATCCGGAGCGAACGGCGCCTGACCGGCAGGATCAGCGCGGCTCGATCGCGACGAGACCGGCGTCAATGTACTGTCCGCCCCCCGTCTGCCGGCAGAGAATCGCGATCGTGTTCCCGCCCTTCCGCAAGGCCTTGAGGGCCTCGGGTCGTATCGGAACCGTCAGATAATCAGCCGTGTATCCGCCCAGCTTCGCGGCCTCGACGCCGTTCAGGAAGACCTCCGCGTCCTCGTCGTGATGAATGCGCAACTGGATCTCCCCCGGCTTCTCCGCGAGTTCGAAACGCCGCCGCAGCCAGATTTCGTTGCCCGACCACTCCGTGCGGACCACCGCCCCGGGGGTCGCTTTCGTCCCGAAGCCTCCCGGCCCTTCCTTCCATCCGGAATCGTCGAAATCCGGCTTGTTCCAGCCGTCTCCGGGCGGCTCGGTGGTGTAGCGCCATGTCTGCGCCTTCTTCTGCGAGTCCGGCACGAGGGGCTTGATCACCGGCGGCGGCAGGTAGAGCTTCTTCGCCGCCTCCGCGGCCCGCTCGAAGTCGGGCTTCACCATCGCGCGGTCGTAGGTCATGAGGCCGTTGACCTCGATCTCGACGTCCGAGGTCTGGGTGTAGACGGCCGCCGCCAGTCCGCCGCCGATCAGGTTGTGCAACCGGTGCAGGAGCCCGGCATAGGCTTTGGTCAGCTCCTCCTTGCTCTTGAAGCTACGGTATCCCCAGTTCTTGTCCTTTCTCCACATGTGGCCCTCGACCTGGAGCCCCAGCCCGCCGAACTCGCCGAGCACGATGGCGCGGTCCTCCTCGACGGGGGCGGTTCCCGGCCCGGGGTATTTGTGCACGTCCCGCACGTCGCCCACCCCCCGGTCGGTCCAGCCGCTGGCGTTGTTGACCAGCCGGGACGGGTCCAGCTTCTTGATCAGGTCGACGTAACGCGGGGTGTCGTGCTGGCCCCATCCCTCGTTGAAGGGCACCCACATGACGATCGAGGGATGGTTCCGGAAGGCGGCGATCATGGCCCGCAGTTCCTTCTCGAAGTTGGCCTTGCCTTCCTCTCCCTTGTTGCTGCCGCTGGCCATGTCCTGCCAGACGAGCAGGCCGAGCCGGTCGGCCCAGTAGTAGAAGCGCGCGTGCTCGACCTTCACATGCTTGCGGCACATGTTCATGCCGAGCTTCTTGGTGACCTCGATGTCGTGTTGAAGCGCCTCGTCGCACGGAGCGGTGTAGAGCCCGTCCGGCCACCAGCCCTGGTCGAGCGGACCATATTGGAAAAGCAGTTCGTCATTCAGAAAGAGGCGGTTCACTCCGGCCTCGTCCTTGCGCATTCCGATCTTCCGCATCGCGAAGTAGCTGTCGACCTTGTCGATCTCCTTGCCCTCGCGCTTCAACGTGACCGTCAGGCCGTAGAGAAAGGGTTCGTCGGGGGTCCACAGCTTCTTGCCAAAGCCCCGGACGGTGACCGGCTTCCCGGCCGCCCCTGCAACGGTCGCCTTGACCGGACCGTCAAACTCCAGCTCCGCGCCGGAGGCGCCCAGCTTCTCCCCGGACACCGCAACCTCCACCTCGTCCGCTTTGCCCGCCACCTCCGCCAGAACCGTGACGCTCCCCTTGTCGACGTCCGGCGTGATCTTCAATCCCGTGATATGGGCGGGCGGAACCGTTTCCAACCACGCCGTCTGCCAGATGCCGGTGACCGCGGTGTACATGATGCCGCGCGGATTGAGGACCTGCTTGCCCTTCGGCTGGAAGCCCTTGTCGGTGGGATCCCAGACCCGCATCACGATCTCGTCCGGTGCGTTCCGGTTCGTCCCGGCCGCCTTCGTGATGTCGAACGTGAACGGGTCGTATCCGCCCTTGTGCTCGCCCAGCTTCACGCCGTTGACCCACACCGTGGCGTGCCAGTCGACCGCCCCGAAATGCAGCAGCAGGCGATGCCCCTCCGGCAATGCCGGCCGGGCGATGGCGCGGTGATACCACAACGCCTGGTCCGGCTTCACGGCTTTCATCACCCCGCTGAGGGCGGACTCGGCGCAGAACGGCACAAGGATGCGCCCCTGCCACCTGGCGGGGCGTCCTTCGTCCTTGCCGGTGATCGCATAGTCCCACAACCCGTTCAGGTTGACCCACTCCTTGCGGACCATCTGCGGGCGGGGGTACTCCGGCCAGACGTTCCCGGGCGAGACGTCTTTCGCCCAGCGCGTCATCAGCGGCCCCTCGGCCGGCTTCCATTCCGCGCCGGCCGCCAGAACGCAGGCCACCGGAACCAGAAGAGCTGTCACAGCGATACGTCGCGTTTCCATCAGTGCCCGATACGCGGCAGCCTCGCGCCTTCTTCCAGCCGAACTCCCGAGACCGCGAATCCGGTGACTCCGGCGAGCCGGCCGCTCCTCCGCCGGGGACGCGGAACGGATGGACCTCGACGCCCGCCTGACCGCCTTCCGGAGCGTGGTTCGGGAACTCACGAACCTTTGGCCTCCGGCAACAAAGACCCGTCATTCGCCGCCTCCCAGCCTTCCCACAACTCCTTGGCCTCTTTCGCGGAGATGGCGCGATCCGCAAGAACGAGACGGTAGCGCCGCCGCGCCACTTCCCTCTGCTCCGGCTTCATCGGCAGCGACTCCTCGACCACCGGGTTGAAATTCACGAACGGCAACCCGTGATGGATCTCCGAACTCCAGACCCGCAGGCGCTCGGCGCCCCCACCCGCCTTCGCGGCGGCGCTCATGATCAGCATGGCGGCGGTTCCGCCCGGCCTCGGGCCCTCGAGTTTCACCCACCTGGCCTCCTTGCCGTTGGCGTTGTCGCGGTCGTGCCCGCCACTGGTCAACATCCGGCTGTTGGCCGCCTTCCACTCGCCCGGGCCGCGCCATGAGAATCCGCTGTAGCGGTAGCGGGTCACCTCCACCCCTTCCACCGCCGGGCGCTGTTCAATGTCGATATCGAGCACGTAGACATCCTTGTCCCGCCGGCTGAACCGCATCATGGCCCGCTCAAGGACGACGGTCCGGAAGCCGCCCTTGCCTGCCGCGATCTCGTCGCGGTTCACGGCTTGCAGGACCACCTCGTCCGCCGACCGTTTCTTGACCTCCGCCGAAACCGCCGCGTGCCGGCCCTCGCCCTTTTGAAGCTCCCACGTCACATGCTTCTTCCCGTCCACCGCCAGATGCTTCCAAGGCCACCACACCCCGAAGT
>CAYPUM010000256.1:0-5931 GCA_964413545.1 uncultured Roseibacillus sp.
CGATCCCACCGCCGAACAGTGGGAATCCATCGCGGACGCCATCGCCGGAAACGGCCTGCTGCCCGTCATTGACATCGCCTACCAAGGGCTCGCGGACGGACTCGAGGACGACGGCCGCGGGCTTCGTCACTTGGCCGCGAGGTGTCCCGAGCTGGTGATCTGCAGCTCGTTTTCCAAGAACTTCGGACTCTACCGTGAACGCACCGGAGCGCTGACGATGGTTGCGAAAGACGCCGATACCGCGACCCGGCTCGCCAGTCAGCTGAAGAAGACGATCCGCACCAACTACTCGAATCCGCCGTCGCACGGCGGCGCCGCGGTGACCGCCGTGTTCGCCGACCCGGAGCTGCGCGCGCTCTGGGAGCGCGAGCTCGGCGTCATGCGCGACCGGCTCAACCGCGTCCGCCGGCAGTTCGCCGACGGCATGAAATCCGCCGGCTGCGAGCGTGACTTCGGCTTCCTCACCAGACAACGCGGCATGTTCTCGATGCTCGGACTGACCCGCGAACAGGTCGATGCCCTGCGCGAACAACACTCGATTTACATGGTGGGGTCGAGCCGCGTCAATGTTGCCGGCATGACCTCCGCCAACCTGCCAGGACTCTGCGCCGCCATCGCGGAAGTGCTGTGAGCAACCACTGCGTTGCGGAGGCTTCCGGCGGTCGCCCTGATGTGGCGCCCCGCAGGGTTGCATTTCCCGGCTGCGCATGCTCCGGTGGTATGGCTCGTTGCTCGCTCAACCACCGGCTGATGGCATCGAGTCACTTCGGCGCGGGCGAAACGAATGACCGCGCCGGCTCCGGGCTCTCCGGCGAAGCCGGTGAATCTGCTGCGCGAAGGCAAGGCCGGAGACAGCCGGGCACGCCATTCGAATTCCGTGGGGCTGGTGGTTTTTCCGGAAAGGAAGGGCCATGGCGCCTCGTAAACAGCGTCCGAGACGGAGGGACGGACTTCATGGAAGTGGTTCCATCGGCGTGTCCGGGTTCAGCGCGGAGGGAATCCTCCCGCCGGGGCGCGCATTCTCCTCCGAACATTAACATTAAGGGAATCCCAGCATGAAAGGAAATCTTACCATGAAATCGATGTTTTTTTTAACAGTCCTTGTCGGGGCGACCCTTGCCCGGGCCGCGGAGGCCCCGCCGCCCAATGAGGCGGCGAAGGTCGATTGGAATGCGGACTCGGGGCGGTTGAAAATCGAATATCACGGCGGCACGATCCTGGACGCCACCGTCACGGCCGAGGGAGCGGATGGCAAAGCGCCGAAAGTCAAGCTGGAGCAGAAGACCGACGACAAGGACGGAAAGGTCGAGCAAAAACTGACCTTCGCGCCGGCCGGAGGGGGCGAGGGAGTCACCGTCGCCCTGAGCGGCGAAGTTGCCGGCAGCGGCGAGGCCTTCCCGGCCGAAACCGAGTCCGAGGCCCAGAAGCGGTTTACGTATGTCCGCAATTGCACCGGGCTGAGCCGCAACCTCCGCAACAATGCGGTCTACGACCGGCGCTGGGACTGGGTGCTGAGCGGGCCCGCGGACGGGGCGACGCAAATCACGCCGAAGGCGGACGGGGAGAAGAAGCGGACTTTCGCGATCGAGAGCAAGGGAAAGAGCCTTGATCTGACCTTCCGCCCGCGCCTCTACCAGAAGCACCATGGCTACAAATACTTCGAGCCATGGACCTACAAGGTGTGGAAGGGCTCACTTTCGGGGTATTGCACGTGGTGGGCCTACCGTCACAGTTTCAAGCAGGAGACCCTTGACGCGATGCTCGCTCTGTTCGTCGAGAAGAATCTCCCCGACTTCGGCTACGACTACATGCAGTTCGACGACACCTACCAGCAGGGGAACGGCAGCTGTCCCGAGAACTGGCTGAACTGGAACAAGAAGTTCCCGGGCGGCTGGAAGTACTCGATCAAGGCGATCCGGGATGCCGGCATGAAACCGGGCATCTGGGTGCACCGCATCCACCGGCCGAGCGACCCGCACGTGAAGGACATCGTCGAGGCGCACCCGGACTGGTTCGTGCGCAAGGAGGATGGAACCGTCGCGGCGCACCGCGGATTCCACATGCTCAACACCACCAACAAGGAGGCGGTGGACAACATGATCCGCAAGCTCTACCGCGGTCTGCACGAACAGGGCTGGGACTACGTGAAGATCGACGGCACGGGGGATCTGCTGCGCGCTTACCAGAACAAGGAGTGCGAGCACTTCTTCAAGACCCACGAGACCACGCCGGAACAGTCGCTGCGGAAGTGGGACATGGTGGCCCGGGAGGAGCTGGGGCCGGAGGTTTACGTCCTCGCCTGTCACACCGTCGGCAACGCGCGGGTGGTGATCGGGTTGGTGGACGGGGC
Organism: uncultured Roseibacillus sp.; assembly: GCA_964413545.1. GTDB lineage: Bacteria > Verrucomicrobiota > Verrucomicrobiia > Verrucomicrobiales > Akkermansiaceae > Roseibacillus_B. The sequence continues at coordinate 2,351 of CAYPUM010000256.1, forward strand.
CCGGCTGAGCAACGACGGCTTCCAGCCGCGGACGCTGGCGCAATACAGCTATCTCGAGGGGGTGGTTTGGCGCTGCGATCCCGACCACTGCGACGTCCTTGGGGAGTGGCTGATGGACACGGATGCCATGATGCCGGTCTTCGGGATGAAGGAGGCCGTGCCGGCCCGCACCGTGATCCGCCCCGCGATTTGCGCGATGGCGGGCGGCGTTCTCATGGTCAGCGACAAGCTCGAGGTCTACCAGGACGACCGCAACATCGAGGGGATGAAGCGCAGCGCGCCGGTGCTCGATACCGTGCCGGGTCAGCTCTACAGTTGCGGCCGGCGGTCGATGCCGTGGTGGCTGCAGGAGATCGAGTTGCCATTTGACCGGTGGTCGGTCTTGGGGCAGATCCAATGGGGCGAGAAGGAAAAGGAGAAGCACGCCTACCACTTCAAGGGCGTGCCCGCACAGGAGGTCAAGTTTGCGGATCTCGGCCTGCCCGACGATCGCGAATACGTCGTCCACGAGTTCTGGACGCAGAAGTTCCTTGGCAAGTCGAAGGGTTCGTTCATGGCGCCGGCGATGGACGAGAACATGGGGATGCACGTCTTCGCGATCCGCGAAGCGCGCGATCATCCGTGGGTTCTCTCGACCAACCGCCATCTCTCGCAGGGCGCGATCAGCCTGTCGGACGTGAAGTGGGACGCCGGCAGCAAGACCCTCTCGGGCAAGAGCAAGGTGGTGGCCGGCGATCCCTACGTCCTGACGATGCATGTGCCCGGCGGCTTCAAGCTCAAGAACGCCCGGGGAGCCGGCGGGAAAGTGGAGACCGCCAGCGGCAAGGAGACCGCCACCTTGCGCATCGAGTCGAAGGAAACGAAGACCGTGGACTGGAAGATCACGTTCGGATAGCGGTGGCTCAGCCCGTGGGAGGCGCGAATGCTCCACTCACGGGCCGGCTTCTTTGAGACGCCGCATCGGGAACACTGCAATGAAATGGGCCTTCTCGCTCCCTCGTATCGTTCTTGGGCGGATCCTTGTTCTGATCGGGACGGCTGCGCCGCTGGCGGCGGAGACGGCGTCCGACATCCTTGCCGGGGCTGGAGTCGCCGGCGGGCTGGTGGTGCACGTGGGCTGCGGCGGCGGTGAACTGACCGCGGCGCTTCGCGCCAATGACCGCTACCTTGTTCACGGGCTGGACACCGACGCGGCGGCCGTGGAAAAGGCCCGGCGCCACATCCGGTCGCTGGGTCTCTACGGCGAGGTGTCGGTGGACCGGTTTGACGGGAAACGCCTGCCCTATGTCGGCGACTTGGTGAACCTGCTGGTTGCCGAGGATCTCCGCGAGGTGACGACGGACGAGGTCCGCCGCGTGCTGGCCCCCGACGGGGTGGCTTGCATCAAACGGGGCGGGAAGTGGACCACGACGGTCAAACCGCGCCCGGAGGACATCGACGAGTGGACGCACTTCCTGCACGACGCCGCGGGCAACGCGGTGGCCGACGACAGGCACGTCGGCCCGCCGAAGCGTCTTCGCTGGCTGGATGGCCCCAAGTGGTGCCGCAGCCATGAGACGCCCAGCAGCGTCAGCGCCGTGGTCAGCGCGGCGGGGCGCCTGTTCACCATCCACGACGAATCGGTGATCGGGATCTACAAGAAGGTCCCATCGTGTTGCCGCCTGGTCGCGCGCGACGCCGCCAACGGCGTGCTGCTGTGGAAGGTGCCCATGCGGGACTGGCAGCCGCCGGCGACCGGGACCGGAAACCGGTGGAACATCCACCACACGATTCCGCGCCGCCTTGTGGCGGAGGGCGACCGCGTCTATGTCACGCTGGGCTTCCTCGATTCGCCCGTTTCCGTCCTTGACGCGGCGACCGGCAAGGTCGTTGTCGAGGCGCTCGAGGGCACGAAGGGGACCGACGAAATGATCCTCTCCGACGGCGTGCTCATCGTGAAGATCACGAAGAAACGGTCGGTTGCCGCGACGGCGCGGTTCGGGAAGGACGCGCTGGACGGGACCACGCTGGCGGCCGTCGACGTCAAGACCGGCAAGCAACTGTGGCGCAAGGCCGGCACCCGCGTGGTCCCCTACGCATTGTCGGCCGGGGACGGGCGCGTGGTCTATCACGACATGGACGCGCTGGTTTGCGTGGACGCGCGGACCGGGCGCGAATGTTGGCGGACGCCGCACCTGATCCAGCGGACCGTCGGCGGGGGCAGCACGCTGGTTATCAGCGACGGCGTGGTGCTGTTCAACGGGCACGGCCAGCCGGCGGCCCCTGAGAACAGGGCGTCCGGCAAGAAGGGCGGCAAGAAGGCGGGCGGCCGGCGGCTGGGGGGGATCACCCTCACGGCGCTGTCGTTCGACGATGGCAAGGTCCTGTGGCACGAGCGGGGGGGCAGCGGATGGTCGGCGGCGTGCACGCAGCCGGCCGACCTGTTCGTCATCGACGGGACGGTCTGGTGCGGTTCCTTCAAGGGGCGGGACGTCAGGACGGGCAACGTCAGGAAGACGATTTCGGTGGGCAAGCTGATTTCGCCCGGCCACCACTACCGCTGCCACCGCAGCAAGGCGGCCTCGCGCTACCTGATCCTGCCCAAGCGGGGGGCCGAGTTCGTCGATGTCGAGGGGGACAACCACATGCGCCACGACTGGCTGCGGGCGCCGTGCTTCACCGGCGCAACGCCCGCCAACGGCCTGTTCTACGTCCCGCCCGACCAGTGCTTTTGCTATCCCGGCGTGAAGTTCAACGGCTACTTCGCCTTGTCCGCCGACCCGCGAGGGAAGCTCAGGCCCACCACCGCCGCCGGCCTCACCCGCGGCCCCGCCTACGGGACAGTGGAAGACCGGAAATCGGAAACCGGAGATTCCGGGGATTGGCCCATGTACCGTCACGACATCGAGCGGAGCGGCTCGACGAAAGCGTCCGTGCCTCCCAAGCTGCGCAAGGCGTGGGAGGCCAGACTCGCCTGTCCCGGTTCCCCGCCGGTCGTCGTTGGCGATCGCCTGTGGGTCGCGGAGAAGGACGCCCATCGTATCCGTTGCCTTGACACGGCCGACGGGAAGGACGTGTGGTCCTTCACCGCCGGCGGGCGCATCGACTCGCCGCCGACGGTCCGGGCGGGGCTGGTGGTCTTCGGTTGCCGCGACGGGGCGGTCTACTGCCTGCGGGCGGCCGACGGTGAACTGGTGTGGCGCTTCCGCGCCGCACCGGGGCCGCAGCGGCTGGTCTCCTATGGACAGATCGAGTCGGTCGGGCCGGTCCACGGCAGCGTGCTGGTGAAGTACGGCATGGTGTACTTCGCGGCCGGGCGGTCGTCGTTCCTCGACGGGGGCATCCTCGTCTATGCCTTGGACGCCGGGACGGGCGCGGTGCGCCACACGCACCACCTTGAAGGCCCCCGGCCGAAGGTCAAGACCGAGACCGGCGCGCCGTTCGCCATGGAGGGAGCATTGAACGACCTGATTGTCAGCGACGGCGAGGACCTCTACCTGCAGCGGATCAAGTACGACACCGAACTCATCCGCCTGCCCGCGACGAAGGAAAGCCCCCTCGGCGAGCTGGACATGGGCGCCAACCACCTCGTCGCCACCGGC
>CAYPUM010000257.1:0-5921 GCA_964413545.1 uncultured Roseibacillus sp.
GCCGAGAACCACAGGAAGGCGATGAGGATCGTGATGTTCACCAACACCTTCACGCCGCACGTGGGGGGTGTGGCGCGGTCGGTGGAATCGTTCACGGCAGAGTATCGGCGGCGCGGGCATGAGGTGCTGGTGGTGGCGCCGGAGTTCAGGGATTCGCCGCGCGACGAGACGGGGGTGGTGCGCCTTCCGGCGATCCAGAATTTCAATGCGAGCGATTTTTCGTTGGTTTTGCCGGCGTTTGGCGGTCTGGCGGAGACGCTGGACACGTTTCAGCCGGAGGTGGTGCATTCCCACCATCCGTTCTTGCTGGGGATGACGGCGTTGCGGGTGGCGCGGGTGCGGGGGCTGCCGCTGGTTTTCACGCATCACACGTTTTACGAGGCGTACACGCCGTATGTGCGTGATGACGCGCCGGGGTTGAAGCGGTTCGTGGCGGAGTTGGCGACGCGGTATGCGAATCTCGCGGACCATGTGTTCGCACCGAGCCGGAGCGTGGAACGGACGCTGCGGGAGCGGGGTGTGAGGTCTTCTGTGAGCGTGGTTCCGACCGGGGTGGCGCTGGAACGGTTTGCGGAGGGCGACGGGGCGGCGTTTCGCCGGCGGCGGGGGATTCCCGAAGCGGCGTACGTGGTCGGGCACGTCGGGCGGCTGGCGCCGGAGAAGAACCTCGAATTTCTGAGCGAGGCCTTGGTTGATTTTCTGGCGAGGGAGAGCCGGGCGCATGTGGTGGTGGTCGGGAAGGGGCCGTCGGAGCGCGAGATTCGCTTGATTCTGGGCCGTGAAGACCTTGGGGGGCGGCTGCATATGGCGGGAGTTTTGGAGCTGCCGGAGCTTGCGGACGCGCTGCGGGGGATGGATGTCTTCGCCTTCACGTCGCAAACCGAAACGCAGGGGATTGTGTTGACGGAGGCGATGGCGGCGGGAGTGCCGGTGGTTGGCGTGGATGGGCCGGGGGTGCGGGAGGTGATCCGCGACGGCCGGAACGGTCGTCTTTGCAAGGGCCGGACGCCGGAGGAGTTTGCGGATGCCCTGCACTGGGTGTTCCATCGGTCCCCGGAGGAGCATGAGGAGCTTCGCCGAGGGGCACGGGAGACGGCGCGGGAGTTCGCGATATCGGAGACCGCCGCGAAGGCTCTCGAGCGGTACGAGGCACTCCTGTCGTCCCGGCCGCTTGCGCCTCCCGAGGAGGACCAGTGGGAGCGCTTCAATCAGTGGATCCGCACCGAATGGGACATCCTGCGGGAGCTGGCGGGGGCCGGCAGGGCGGCCTTCTCGGGTCCCCCCCGCCATGGGTGAGAGCCGGGTGATTGCGATCCTTGCTTGATGCCGGCGTCGGGGTCGCGGCGATCGGTGCCGGGGGTGGCCCGGGGGTAGTAGGACCAGCCATCGCTCCAGACGCGGGGGTTGAACCCCCGCACGTCTTCGGCGTCGCTGACGAGGAGATGGTTGGCAACGGTTGTGACGCCGTGAGTGCGGGCCGCGACGTCTTCGGCCTGCATTTTTTCGGCGAGGGTGTCGACGGTTCCGCGCAGGTGGACGGCGCCGGACCGCACCTCGACGTTGATTTCGAGCGTTTCGACGAGCGGATCGCGGGCGAGGTTGCGGAGAACGTTTGAACGGATTTCGGAATCGGAGATGGGGTCATCGAGCCGGACCCTGATGAAATTGTGGACGCGCCGGACGCCGACGGTGTGGCGGGCGACCTGTCTGGCGGCGTGTTTCGCCTTCAGGTTATCGACTGTTCCGCGGAGGGTGACGACCTTGTTGGCGACCTCGGGGGTGATGTCGAAGGATGCCACGCGGGGGTGGTGTTGGAGGGCGTCTTCGAGGGCGTCACGGATTTGCGCATCGGATTTTGGGACGTATTTTTTCGTGCGGAGGTGCTTGTCGCGCGCGGAGCGGTCGATCTTCAACCTTGAATCGTCGACGTCGATGACGCCGGGGATCGTCCATGCGTTGTAGCGCGCCTGGCGTTTTTCGGCGGCGCTGCCGACGGTTCCGGTGAGGGTCACCTTGCCGTCGTTGACCGTGAGGTTGACGAGGCTGGCGTCGACGAGAGTATTCCATGCGAGGCGGGCCTTGATTTCCTCGATGATTTCCGCGTCGGTGCGGTCGCTGCGATGGTTCACCCTGATGCGGTCCACGACGCCGGTGACGCCGCGGACGCCTTTGACGACCTTGACGGCGAGTTGTTTTTCTTCCCATGAATCGACGCGTCCGGAGACGGTGACGGCGCCGTCATCATCGGCACTGACGTTGAGTTCGTAGCTTTCGGCGGCCGGGTCGGCGAAGAGGGCGTCCTTGACGTCCTTTTTGAGCTGCGGCGCGCTTACGGCAGTCCGCGGGCGGACTTCGAGGAGGTTCACGACGGCGCGGACGCCCTTGACGGTTTCGGCGATTCTGGAGGCGCGTTGCTTGCCGAGGATGTGGGGCGATTCGCCTTCGAGGGTGACGATTCCTTCGCTGACCTTGACGTCGATGTCATTGAGCGCCGCTTTGTTGTCGTGGAGCAGTTCGGTTTCGACGGCGTTGGCGACGGCGCGGTCGTGAGGGGGGTCCGCGGCAGCCGCGGGGGAGGGCGCCGCGAAGGCCGCGGCTGCAAGCAGGATCATCAGGAGCGAGGGGAGGGGGGACGGACGAGGTGCAGGAAGGTCATTCATCAGTCGAGTGCGGTTTGGTTTGGCAGCGGTTCAACCGGCAGGCGCGCGCCTCATCGGCCTCGATCGCCCGGCGCGGCTGGCGGGACCGTTGAACGTAGCGTCGCCGGAGACGGCCGTGAATGGGTTGGGTGTGCAGCGATGGAATGGGGGAAATCCGAAGCACTGGTACGCGGGTTGCGTACGGCGCGCTGCCGGTCAGGGTCAGAGGCGCACCGTTTTGCCGGTGAGGGCGCTGCGCGCTTCCGCTTCAACGGTCCGGATCGACTCGGCGGCCTCGGCGGCGGTCACGACGGCGGGAGGGGTGGCGCGACGGATGCATTGCGCGAAGTAGGCCGCCTCGGCCCTGTATCCGTCGCCGGCGGGGCACTTCACGGCGGTTGGATGCGGCACGCGTCCCCGGGAGTCCGGCTTGCGATACAGGAGCAGGGGGGCCTCGGGCCGGTCGAGGCGGTAGTCGGCGGTGGCGTTCTCGAAGAGGACCCGGAAGCTCATGTCGAAGGGCATGGCGGGGGAGGCCGCCCAGCTTCCCTCCGCCGTGACCACCGGTCCGTCGTCGTAGAGGTAGCGGGTATGGACGTGATCGACGCACCCGCTGGGGCCGATCCAGCCTCCGCTGGTGACGGCTCGGGGCGGGCCGAAGACGTAATGGATGAAGTCGGTATCGTGGAGGTGCATGTCGAGGAGGGCGCCTCCGGAGAGTTCGCCGCGTGCGAACCAGCCGGGTGGCATGGCGCCGATCCTGCGGAACGAGGCGCTGATGACGCTTCCGCAGGTTCCTTGCTGGACGGTCCTCTTGAGCCATGCCCATTGCGGCCAGAAGCGGATGCACATGGCCGGCATGAAGAGCCCTTGCGCCTTGGCGGCGGCGCGCGCGAGGCGGCGGGCCTCGGCTGCGCTGCGCGCCATCGGTTTTTCGCACAGGACGTGCTTGCCGGCCGCGATCGCCGCGAGGGCGAGGTCGAGGTGAAAGGGGGTCGGCACGCAGATGTCGACCACCTCGACCTCGTCGGAATGGACCAGTTCGAGCGGGTCGGCGGTGCTGCGGATTTTCGCGAGGTTGGGGGCGGTTGCTCCGCCCTCGATATTGCTCCACGCTCCGGACAGGTCGCCGGAGGCGCGGCGGGGGTCGGTGTCGGCCACCATGCGCACGGCGGCGCCCCGGGCGGCGGCCCATGCGCCGAGGTGGAGTTGTCCGACCATTCCGAGCCCGATGACGCCTACCTTGATCATGGACTTTGTTGGCTGTTTCGCAGGAGGGATTCGAGGTGGCGGGCGGCGGCGCGGATGTCGGCGAGGCGGTTGTGGCCGGCTTCGCGTTCGATGCAGAGCGGGCCGTCGTATCCGGCCTCCGCGAGCACTCCGAGGAACGCCGGCCAGTCGACGTGTCCGCGGCCGACGGGCGTTTCGGCGCCCCATGTCCCGGGCACGGCGGAGGGGATCGCGTCCTTGATGTGGACCTGTTTGAGGTGGGGCAGGAGGAGGCGGAGTCCCTGTACCGGGTCGCCCTTGCCGTAGAGGATCATGTTGGCGGGGTCGAAGTTCACGCCGAGGCCGGGGAGGGCGAGTTCTTCGAGGAAGCTGAGCAAGGCGGGCGCCTCCTCCTGGCCGGTTTCGAGGGCGAGTTCGGCGCCGGCCTCCCCGAAGAGGCCGGCGAGGGTCCGCAGGCGGTCGAGGAGTTTGCGGTGCGAGGGCGCGGCGGGGTCTTCGGGCAGGAAGCCGGCATGGAACGTGACGAGGGGCAGTTCGAGGGCGCGGGCTGCGGCGGCGGTTTCCCTTGCAGCGGCGAGGTTGGCCTCCCATGTCTCGTCGGGGACCACGCCTCCGGTTTGGCGGATCGACTGCAAGGTGCTGTAGTCCTCGCCGGCGGGTGCGAACATTCCGGAGACGATCCGGATCCCGGCCGCTTCGAGTCGTTCTCCGATGGCCTGTCCTCCGGTCGAGCCCCGGTGTTCGTTGAGCGCCAGTTGGACTTTGGCGAGGCCCACCGACTGCATCATGGAGACGAGGGCGCCGGTATTCCGCGGCCGCAGCGACCAGCTGCAGACCGCGAGGTTGTCGAGCATGTGAGCGGCACCGGCCATAAAGCGCGACGACTCTGAGCGCACCACGGGGCGCTGACAAGGACGGAGCGCGTGGCGGGGAGCCGGCAGCGCGAGCTGGAGTCCGCGAAATCCGGAAGTCATCACAAACGAGTCAAGTTCCCGGGCCGCAATGGCGGTGGACGACGGCGGCGCCGACTACGGATGGCGGTGAGAAAACCTCCCAGTCGTCCGCCGTGGTCGTCGCGACAGCATTTCGAGCATGGCCGGGCTAGCGCGACTTCCGGAGGGCATGGTCTTTGAGGAGGCGGCGGAGGGCGGGGAGGAAGTCGCCGGTGGTGCTGAGAGCGGCGTGATCGACGCCGTGTTTCTTGAACTGGCGGGCGAGGCCTTCGCGGTGGCGGCGGGTGAGCTTGCGGTAGGCCATGCGGAGGTCGGCGTTGCGGGTGTTGATGATGCTCCGGCGGCCGGTTTCCTGGTCGCGGAGGATGACCCGGCCGGCCTCGGGGAGGGATTTTTCGAGCGGGTCGAGCAGATGCAGGGCGATGGTCTCGTGTTTGCGTGCGAGGATTCCGAAGGGTTTTCCGAGTTCGGTGTCGAGGAAGTCGGAGATCAGGAAAACGAGGGCCTTGCGGCGGATGGAGTGCACCAGAAAATCGCAGGCGGACGGGAGGCTGGTGCGTGCGCGGCCCGGCGCCGCGGCGAGGATCTCCCGCACGCTCCGAAGGACGCGTTTGCTCCCCTTGGCCGGCGGGAGAAACAGGAGGGGCTCCTCCGCGAAGAGGAGAAGGCCGACCTTGTCACCATTGTAACGGGCACTGAAGCCGAGGACCGCCGCGAGTTCCGCGGCCAGTTCCCTCTTGCTGGCGTGCCGGCTGCCGTAGAGAGTGGAGCCTGAGACGTCCACGGCGAGGATGACGGTCAGTTCCCGTTCTTCGCGGAAGGTCCGGATGAATGGGACGCCCATGCGGGCCGTGACGTTCCAATCGATGAACCGCGTTTCGTCGCCGTGCTGGTATTCGCGGAACTCGTCGAAGTCGAGGCCCTGGCCCCGGAACGAGGAATGGTATTCGCCGGCGAACGATTCCGTGACGAGCCGCCGGGCGCGGATCTCCAAACGCCGGACCCGCTGCATCATTTCTTCGAGGGCGGATTCGTCGAGCATGGGGCTGGAGTCCTTGAAATCCAGAAGTCGTCACAAATGAGTCAAGTTTTCCGGCAG
>CAYPUM010000258.1:0-5888 GCA_964413545.1 uncultured Roseibacillus sp.
TGCCTGATGCAGGGTGCAAGATTCAGGATGCAGCCCCGTGTTCCCTGCATCCTGCATCCTGGTCCGAGGCTTGCCTCGCTGGCGCTATTTCTTTTCTTCTTCGAGGAGGCCGAGGGATTGTTCGACGTCGATGGCTTTCAGGGCGACTTCGGCGTTGGGTTTTCGGGCCACTTCCCTGATGGGTTTGGCCTTGAGGAGGTGGGCGTATTGGCGTTCCTCGATGTAAGACCGGAGGTCGGCGCTTTGTTCCTTGAGCATGGCGTTGATGTCTTCCTGGAGGACGGCGTCGCGGACCGGTTTGTGGGTGGCGGCGGTGGTGACGGCGATCTTGTTGTCGACGAGGACGGTGAGTTTGGCGAGGTTGGCGCGGGCCCGGTTGTTGAGGACGTCGTATTGCTCGTGCAGTTGGCCGACGGCGGTCGAGTCGACGAGCCGCTTGACTCTTGCGAGGGGGGGTTGGCCGGACTTGGTGATCTTCCCCTTGTCGCGCACGCTGGTCTTGATCCAGTCCAGTTCGTCGAGGGTTCCGAGGTATCGGACGCCGGAGAAGAGGAAGGCGGTCGCCGCCGCTCCCATGAGGAAGCCGAGCACTCCTCCGAAGAACCCGGAGCTTCCGTTGCCGGATTTGGCGGCAAAGGGGCTCGAGACGACGCTGAAGAGGGCGCGGGCCACGAAGAACACCGCCAGACCGAGGACGACCCCCACCGCCCCGGACATCCAGGGCTCGGGGCTGGAAACCACCGTCCCCGCAATCGACCCCCCTCTCTGGAATCCCCAACAGGCGGCGATCAGGCCTGCGGACAGGGCGACCAGCCCGAAAAACATTCGCACGAGGCCCTTGACGAAACCGAGGATCGTGAAGCCGAGAACGATAAAGGCGACGGCCGCGATGACGGCGAGATCGGGGAGAGTTAGATCAAGCATGGTTCAGACGGGTTGGCGCCGGGTCGCGGGGAGGCCGCACTGGGCGCGTTGGCGGAGGAGGTGATCACAGAGGACAAGAGCGGCCATGGCTTCCACCACGGGGACGGCCCTCGGGAGGACGCAGGGGTCGTGGCGCCCCCGGCCGCGGAGTTCGGCGTCGGTGCCGCTGGTGCTGACAGTGGCCTGGGAGGCCATGATGGTGGCGGTCGGCTTGAAGGCGATCCGGAAGACGATCGGTTCGCCGTTCGAGATGCCGCCCTGCACGCCGCCGGAGCGGTTGCTGCGGGTCCGGACGCGGGTGCCGTCCATGAAGAACGGGTCGTTGTGTTCGTGGCCCGTGAGAAGGGTGCCGTCGAAGCCGGAGCCGATCTCGAAGCCTTTGGTGGCGGGGAGGTTCAGCATCGCCTTGGCGAGGTCGGCTTCCAGCTTGTCGAACACGGGTTCCCCGAGGCCCGGCGGGCAACCGCGGATCACGGCCTCCACCACGCCGCCAAGGGAGTTGCCCTCGGCGCGGGCCTGCTTGATGAGTTCGACCATCCGGCCGGCCATTTCGGGGTCGCCAGTGCGGACCGGATTGCTTTCGATGGTCTCGGCGGTCACGGAATCCGCGGCAACCCGGGCGCGGAGGTCCTTGACGGAGCTGACCCACGCAAGGATCTCGATTCCGGGCGCGAGGGTGTCCATGACCTGGCGGGCCACGGCAGCGGCGGCGACCCGGCCGATGGTTTCGCGGGCGGACGCGCGGCCTCCACCTTGCCAGTTGCGGATTCCGTATTTGGCGTCGTAAGTATAATCGGCATGGGAGGGGCGGTATTTGACGGCCATTTCCTGGTACGCTTCCGGACGGGCGTCCCGGTTGCGGACGAGGATGGCGATGGGGGTCCCGAGGGTCAGTCCCTCGAAGGTCCCCGAGAGAATCTCGCACTTGTCGGCCTCGTCTCGCGGACTCACAATCTCGCTCTGGCCGGGGCGCCGGCGGTCGAGTTCGCGCTGGACGGCCTCCTCGGAGAGCGGGATGCGCGGTGGACAGCCGTCGATGACCACTCCCACGCCGCCACCATGGGACTCGCCGAAGGTGGCGATCCGGAAACAATTCCCCATGAAGCTGGACATCGCAGGAAGTCTATGAGTTCTGATTATCGAGGCAACGAGAGTTTCGAGCCGGCGAACGGGGGGAGGAGAGAAATCTGACGGAAAAGTAACAAGGTTGAAGTTTAAGAAAGGGCTGGTATCGGTCCATCTTTTCGTCTAGCGTCTAACCAAGGTTAATTATAAAGGGTCAAGGGATGCGAATTGAGCTGGTAACGGACACCTTTCCTCCGGATGTGAACGGGGTGGCGATGACCTTGGGCCGGTTGGTGGCCGGGCTGCGGGAGAGAGGGCATCTGGTCCATGTCTTGCACACGGCGGAGGAGGGAGCGAAGGACGGCGAGACGAGTTTGCCATCGGTGGCGTTGCCCGGCTACAAAGAAGTTCGGTTGGGGTTGCCGGGGCGGGGGAGGCTTTTTCGGCGTTGGCGGAGGAAGCCGCCGGATGTGATCTACGTGGCGACGGAGAGTCCGCTGGGTCATTCGGCGATCAAGGCGGCGGCGGCGCTGGGGATTCCGGTGGCGGCGGGATTTCACACGAATTTCGACCAGTATCTGGCCAAGTATCATTTGAGCGGGCTGAGATTGGCGGCGCAGGCCTACCTGAAGAAGGTGCACAACGCGGCGGACGCGACCTTTGCGCCCTCGGTTGAAGTGGTGGAGCGTTTGCGGCGGGAAGGATTCCGGAACGTGCAGCTTCTGGGGCGGGGGGTGGACAGGGAGCGGTTTGGGCCGGCGGGCGGGGATGCGGGGGGGCGAGCGGGTTGGGGGGCGCGGAACGGGACGCCGGTGGCGATGGTGGTGGGGCGGGTGGCGCCGGAGAAGAACCTGCCGTTGGCGATGGAAGCGTTTGTGCGGATGCGGGCGACGGTTCCGGATTTGCGTTGTGTGGTGGTGGGGGACGGGCCGATTCGGGCGCGGCTTGAACGGGAGAACCCCGGGGTGGAATTTGCGGGGATGCGGACCGGGGATGATCTGGCGCGCTATTATGCCTCGGCCGACATTCTGTTGTTTCCGAGCGAGACGGAGACCTTTGGGAATGTTCTTCTGGAGGGGATGGCGAGCGGCCTGCTGGCGGTGTGCTACGACTACGCGGCGGCGGCCCGTCACGTGCGGCACGAAGTCAACGGGCTGAAGGTGAAGGTGGGGGCGCGGGACTGCTTCATGGAGGAGGCCCTTCGGGCGGTTGACCTGCCGAGCTGGGCGGGCGTGCGGACCGAGGCCCGCCGGAGCGTGGAGCCATACGGGTGGAATCAGGTCATCGACTCCTTCGAGGAGCGGATGCAGCGGCTGGCGGGAGAGCGGATCACGATGAGAAGCCGGCGAAGGAAGAAGACCGGCAAGCTCTCGTTCCGGACGATCTTCATCTCCGACGTGCATCTGGGCACGAAGGACAGCAAGGTGAAGGAGGTGGTGGATTTTCTTAAACACACGCAATGCCGGCGTCTCGTGCTGAACGGGGACATCATTGACGCGTGGGCCCTGAAGCGGGGAGGGACATGGAAGAAGAGCCACACGCGGTTCATTCGCACCGTCTTGAAGCTGATGGAGAAGCGCGAGGTGGAGGTGATCTACCTGCGGGGCAACCACGACGATGTTCTGGAGCGTTTCCTCCCGATCGAGATCGGGGGGATGAAGGTGATGAAGGAATACGTGCACCAGACGGCGGACGGCAAGCGCTACCTGGTGGTGCACGGGGACGGGTTTGACCGCGTTTCGACCGACTACCGGTGGCTGGCGATTCTGGGGTCGATCGGTTACGATTTTCTGCTGCGATTCAACCGGCTCTACAACCATTACCGGGCCTGGCGGGGGAAGGAGTACTTTTCCATGAGCAAGGTGATCAAGGCCCGGGTGAAGTCGGCGGTGTCGTTCGTGGACCGTTACCAGGAGCAGCTGCAGGAACTGGCCCGGCTGCGCAAGTGCGACGGAATCATCTGCGGGCACATCCACACCCCGGCCGACGAACAGGTGGGGGAGATTCACTACCTCAACTCGGGGGACTGGGTGGAGTCTCTGAGTTGCGTGGTGGAACACGAGGAGGGCGGGTTGGAAGTCCTTCATTACGAGGAGTTTCTCAAACGCGCGCAGAGCCGGAAGGAGGACGCGGGGAGCGAGACGCAGGCCGGCGCGGGCCGGACTGCGGTGGTTCCAGCGATTCCGGAGCCTTCGGCTCGTGTGACGGCGCCGACCTGAAGGCACGCTCCGTCGGCATGACGGGATGACTTCTCCGCAACCAGGACCACCATTGTCGAAGCCATGTTCAGTTCGGAAACCGACCCGGAGGACTTCGGAGTCCTTGCCCGCGAGTTGAGAGGCCACGTGCTTTCGATGGGCGGCCTTGCGTTGCGCAATCTGGAACTGGCGATGGGGTCGATCAGCGCCCGGGACGCCAGCGCGACGGCCGAGCTGTACGATATCCATGAGAGCATCGAGGACCTCGGGATGCGCTCGGCGGGAGTGGCGGAACAACTGTTGGGCCGGTTCCCCTGTGACGAGGGGCGGCTGGGTCTGGTTCTTTCGTCGCTGATGATCGGGCAATTGCTGTCGCGGATTTCGAACCGGGCGCTGGAGGTTTCATCCCGGTCGCGGGCGATCGTGGAAGGGGCGGAGTCGGAGGGGACGCGGCTGCTTGATCCGCTGTATTCGTCGGTCTACGGGCTGGTTCGGCAGGCCATGACGTCCTATGCGGATTCCGACGCGGCGAACGCCGCGCAGCTCGTGCGGAACGGGCCGGTTCTGACGGCGGCCGCCCGGGAGGTGGCGACGCAGCTGCGGGAGCGCGTGGGCGCCGATCAGCGGCTGGCGTTCGTGAACCTGAATCTGTTGTTGATCTCGCGGGTGCTTCTTGAGATCGGGACTCTTGCCGGGGGGATCTGCGAGGAGATTCTGACCCGGGGAGGCATATCGGACCTCGAGGGGGCAGCGGGGGTTGATCCGGTGCGCGGGGTGCAAGTTTCAGCCTGAAAACGTCATGCTTTCGCTTGCGGATGACGGCCGGACTGCTAGGCTGACGCGCGGTTACCGATAGGCATGGAAGCGGTTCTCGATTGTCGGGTTCTCGTTCTGAATCGGCTCTGGCAGCCGATTCAGACGTGCTCGGTCCGTCGTGCGATTCGGCTGCTGTGTCTTGGTCACGCGCAGGTTGTGCAGACCGACGGGGAGGCGCGGTATCGCACGCATGATTTCATGTCATGGGTCGAGCATTCGGCCGATCACCTGGCGGAGGAAGTGATTCGGACCGTGAAGCTGGCCTTCCGGGTTCCGAAGATCATTGTCCTGTCGATTTACGACCGACTGCCGCGCAAGGATGTGAAATTCACGCGGCACAATGTGTTCCTGCGGGACAAGTTCACTTGCCAGTATTGCGGCACGACTTTTCCGGAGCGGGAGCTGAATCTTGATCACGTGATACCGCGCGACAAGGGGGGCAAGACGAACTGGGAGAACATCGTGACCTCTTGCGTGCGGTGCAACACGCGCAAGGGGAACAAGGATCCGCACGAGGCGAACATGCGACTTCTGCGGGCCCCGCGTCCGCCGCGGTGGAGGCCTCTTTTCGGGCTTCATTCCGAATCTCACGCCGACGACAGCTGGAGGCAGTTCATTCATCCGGACCGCGACAAGGTGCAGATGAGCGCCTGACGGCCTGTTGATTGATCAGGCCGGTCCGGCGGGAGGCGGGGTTGTCACCGGTTCGGCACGCGATGTAGGACTTGGGTATCGCCCAGAGGAGCCGTTCGGTGATGATGCGGCAATCGGGGAAGAGGGTTTTCATTTGCTTTTTTGAGAGCAAGCGGGTGTGAGCAATGGTGTCGTCGATTTCCTCGCGGCTTGGCCGTGTCATCCATCCCCATGGGGTGAACCACCTGAGCA
>CAYPUM010000259.1:0-5880 GCA_964413545.1 uncultured Roseibacillus sp.
AGAACATGCGGCCCCCATTTCCCAAAAAATATTTTAGGAAAATTAAATAAATTCTTGCCGGGCGGGGCCGATTTTGAGGACTTCGCCGGGAGGGGGGACGGGTGTCGGGGTGTCGGGGAGGCGGGGAGGATCGTGGGCGGGGTTGCGGGTGGTTTTTGTCGTAGAGTTTTGCGGATCTTGAGGCAGTCTCGGCGGAGGTGGAAGTTCTTGGATCGATCGGGTGGCTGGCGCTGGGCGTGGTGTTGTTGTATTGGGGGGCGGAGTGGCTGGTGGCGGGGAGCCGTGAGATTGCGCTGCGGATGGGGATATCTCCGCTGGTGGTGGGATTGACGGTGGTGGCGTTCGGGACGAGTGCTCCCGAGTTGGTGGTGAGCGTGCAGGCCAACCTGCAGGATCCGCCGCTGGGGGAATTGGCGGTTGGCAACATCGTGGGCTCGAACATCTGCAACATCGCCCTGATTCTCGCGGTGGCGGCGCTGGTGCGGCCGCTGCGGGTGCACTTGCAGGTGGTTCGGCGCGAGATGCCGATTCTGCTGGCGGTGTCTTTGGTGGCGGCGGGGATGCTGTGGGACCGCACGATTGATCGCTGGGAGGGCGTGGTGCTCTTTGCGGGGATCCTCGGGTATGTCTGGCTGAGCATTCGCCTTGCGCGGAAGGAACCGGAGCGATCGAAGTTCGAAGGATTTGAAGGGGCGGAGGTGGAGACGGCGCGGCATGCGGGGGCGGGACGGATCCTGCGCGATTTCGGGCTGATCGTGGTCGGGTTGGGGGCTCTCATTTACGGGGCGGACCGGCTCGTGGCGGGCGGGAGCGCGATTGCGCGGGCTTACGGCGTTTCGGAGGCGGTGATTGGTCTTTCGCTGCTGGCGCTGGGGACCTCGCTGCCCGAGCTGGCCACATCGGTGGTGGCGGCGGCGCGGCATCAGAGCGACCTGATCATCGGGAACGCGCTGGGTTCATGTCTTTTCAATCTTCTTTGCGTGCTGGGTCTGGCGGCATTGATTCTTCCGCTTCGGGCACCGGGGCTGGAGTGGGTTGATCTGTGGGTGATGCTGGGGTTGACGCTGGTGGTCCTGCCGCTTTTGTGGCTTGGGATGCGGTTGAGCCGGCTGGACGGCGTGTTGCTGCTTGCGGCGTATGCGGCGTATATCGCGTACCTCGCGCTGCGGAACGGAGGGGCGGGGGCCGGTTGACGGCTGTTTTGGCGGGCGGCTGGAGACGCGGGGCGGGCCGCCTCGGGCGGATGAGGGGCTGACGCCGCCGGGGACGGGAGGAATATCCAGATCCGAGGTTTCCGGACTCAGGAATTCTGGAACGGTTCTCAGGCTGCGACGCCCGGTTTTTCGGCCATGGCGCCGGCGTCCTCTTTGACGCGTTGGATTGACGCCAGCATCTTGCGGGTGGTTTCGATGAACCACAAGGCGTCCGCCTCGCTGAAATCGTCCGAGGCATGGACGGCGCGGTTTCTTGCGACCCGCAGTTCATGGAACACTCCCACGAGGTTTTCGGGGATGACGCCGGCCCGGGCTGCTACGGGGATGAGCTGGTTCGGGCGGGAGGAGGAAACATGGATGTCCCCGTCGAGGAGGGCGCGGCGCAAGGCGCTCTCGACGGAGCGGAAGGCCTCGAGCGCCACGAGGTCGTGATGTCCGGCTTCCTGGAGTTCCTCCGCCCGTTGCAGGTGCTCTTTGGCGCGGAAGCTCATCTGGTCGAGGCTGGCGAAGCGGTCCCGCAGGTTCATGCGGCGCGAAACGACATGCGCGATCAGGATCGCGCCGGCTCCGATCAGGATCGAGATGGCAATTTTGGAGATCTCCCCCGCCACCGGTGAATCCGAGACCCACACCACCCCCTCGGCCGCCTTTGCCGCCACCAGCACGAAGAAGAAGGTCGGAGGGAAGAGCATCGCCATGGCGTAAAAGTGATTCCCCATCCGGTGCGCAAAACCGAGCGGATTGTCGGCAATGAAATCCATCGCGAAAAAGTAGACCGCCGATCCCAGCAAAACGAGAAGCAGGTAGTAAATGACCCGGAATTCGAGGACCACCCCGAAGAATCCGAACCCCGCCTCCCCGTAGTCCTGGACGAGGGGGTGAATCGCAAACAGGACCCCTACCACCGCCAGGGCCGAAAGGACCTTCGCCTTCGCGAATTCGTTCACGAGCCGAGGGTAATGGATCGACGCCCTGAATTCAAACTTTTGCTGAAAGTTTGGCTCAGGGAAGGAGGCGGGCGAGGTCGCGGCTTTCGGGGTAGAGGAACTCCTTGCCTTCGTAGTTGCGGAGGAGGGTGCTCCGGTGGCCGTGGTGAATGACGTAACCGGGGTTGAGGGGGATTTTCCCGCCTCCGCCGGGAGCGTCGATGACGAGTTGCGGGACGGCGTATCCGGTGGTGTGGCCGCGGAGACCCTCGATGATGCGGAGGCCGGTTTCGATGGGTGTCCGGAGGTGGGCGGACCCCCGGATGAGGTCGCATTGGTAGAGGTAGTAGGGCCGGACGCGGCACATGAGGAGCTTGTGGACGAGGGCGCGCTGCACTTCGAGGTTGTCGTTGACGCCCCGGAGCAGGACGGACTGGTTGCCGAGCGGAATGCCCGCATCGGCCAGTCGTCCAAGGGCCTCCCTGACCTCGCTGGTCAACTCGCGGGGATGATTCGAGTGGATCGACAGGAAGAGGGGATGGTACCTGCGGAGCGTCGCGCACAGGTCCGGCGTGATGCGCTGCGGGAGAAAGATCGGAATGCGGGTCCCGATCCGAAGGAACTGGATGTGTGGGATGGCGCGGAGCCGGGAGAGGATCTTGTCGAGCCGGTTGTCCGAGAGGAGGAGGGGGTCGCCGCCGGAAAGCAGGACATCGCGGACTTGCGGGGCGTTGGCGAGGTATTCGAAGGCCGCCTCCCATTGGGTCTCGAGGTGTTGTTCGCCGACACCCGAGACCACGCGGGAGCGCGTGCAGTAGCGGCAGTAGGAGGCGCAACGGTCGGTCACAAGGAAGAGCACCCGGTCGGGGTAGCGATGGACGAGGCCCGGAACCGGCGTGTGGCTGTCCTCGCCGCAGGGGTCGTCCCTCTCCGCCGGATCGTCAAGGGTCTCGTCGAGGCGCGGGATGACCTGGCGGCGGATCGGGCATCCCGGGTCTCCCGGATCGATGAGGCTGAAATAGTGGGGCGTCACGGCGGAAGCCAGTTTCGTGCCGGTGAGCAGGACGCCGGCGCGCTCTTCCGCGCTGAGATCGAGCCGCGACTCGATCTCTCCCAAGGTCTGAACGCGGTTCTTCAACTGCCAGCGGGCGTCGTCCCAGTCCGCCGGTGAAACGGGCTGCCCGCTCCATGAAGCGGGCCGGGCGGGCTGAAACGCGATCGCCGCGTCGTAATCAAGCAAATCCATCGCAAAGGTGCGCAGAATCTAGGGGAGAGCCGGGGGATGTCAAAAAGGGGTTTGACAAAATCAAGGAATTCCTGATAATTAAGATGTCTTAACTGCTTGACCCTTAATTTTATCGTCATGTTCTGCCAAGCCCTGCGAGATATAGCCCGCCCGACCTACACCGAAATTCTGGAGGTCCTGAAGCGGTCCGACGGGATGGCCGTCTCCGAGATGGCCCGGGAACTCAACATGAGTTACATGGGAGTGAAACAGCACTGTGTCAACCTTGAGAAGAAGGGGTATTTGACGACCTGGCGGGTTCCGCGGACCCAGGTGGGCCGCCCGGAGAAGCTGTATCGGCTGACGTCGAAGTGTGACGAGCTGTTTCCGCAATGCGGGCCGGGGTTGACGCTGGATCTTCTGGAGGGGTTGCGGAGTCTGTATGGGGAGGCGGCGCCGGAGAAGATGCTGTTTCACCATTTCGAGGGAGTCCGGGAGCGGTGGGCCGCGAAGCTGCGTCCCTTGAAGTCGCTGGCGGACAAGGCGGCGCGGCTGGCGGAGCTGCGGGATGCGGGGGGGTGTTTCAGCCGCTGCGTGTATGACGCGCAGAACGGGCTTCGGATCGAGGAGTATCACCATCCGATGGCGTCGGTATTTGCGGAGTATCCGACCGCGATCCGGATGGAGGTTCAGATGATGGAGCAACTTCTCGGTTCGCGGGTGACGCGACGGCTGGAGGCGCCCGGCAAGGGTCGTCGGCAGGTGATTTTCGAAATTGCGTCGCTGCATGGCGGGGTGAACGGCCGCCACAATGGGAACGGAGCCCGCAACGGCGTCCGGCACGGCGCCGTGCCGGAAGCTTCGACGATTCTCGAGGTGTAGGGAGGTCTTGGCTCCGGGCATGGATCAGGTCCCGCAACCCGCCTCATGCGAAGCGTGACGCCTGGCTCTGCAGCGGTTGATCCGTGAGGACTGCGGGCTTCAGGGGCCTTGGTCGAGCGAGGGGGGGTATTCGCCGGCGTCGACGAGGCCTTGGATCGCCTTGACGGCGCGGGGTTTGTCGCCGGGATAGGTCACGCCGAACCATGCTCCCTCGGTGGTGAGAATCTCGCAACTGGCCTCCCGGTCAGCGATGAGGGCGTCCATCACGGTGGGGATGTAACACTCCGCTTTGGGCTGGTCGCCATGAGCGCGCAGGAAGTCGCGGAAACGCGTTTCGAGTTGCTGGAAGAAGAGGGGGGTGAACCCCCAGAAGTTCATCGAGACGAGGGTCCGGGAGTCCAGTTCGCGCGATTCGCCGGCGACCGACTGGCCGACGATCGTGCCGTCATCGGCGGGCGCGATCTCGACGACTTCCTCGATGTTGCGCAGGAGGCCGCCTTCGGAGCTTGCGATTCCGCGGTTGACGCCGCCGTGGTCGGAGAGGGTGTTGGCGAGGCGGTATCCGACGAGGCAGTATCGGGATCCTGCTCCGTGGTGGCGCAGGAATTCGACGGCGCGGAGGTAAGCTTCGCGGCCGTAGAAGTCGTCGGCGTTGATGACGGCGAAGGGTTCGTGGATCACGTCCCTTGCGGCTCGCACGGCGTGGGTGGTCCCCCATGGTTTGGTTCGCCCGGGAGGGACGGTGAATCCCTCGGGGAGGTCGTCCAATCTCTGGTAGGCGTATGCCACCTCGATGTGGCGGTCGAAGCGCTTTCCGACCGACTGGCGGAAGCTTTCCGCGAAGTCCTCACGGATGACGAAGACGACGCGGCCGAAGCCGGCGCGCATGGCGTCGTAGACCGAATAGTCGAGGATGGTTTCGCCGTGGGGGCCCATCGGGTCCAGTTGCTTGAGGCCGCCGTAGCGGCTGCCCATTCCGGCGGCGAGGACGAGAAGGGTGGGGAAATTCATGTCGAGCGAGGGAACGCCCGGTTTATGAGGGCGCAATCCGCTTGTGGCAACGGCTAACTCGGCCGGTCGAAAATCTTTGCGATCGCGGCGGAGGTCGCCTTAGACTGCCGCCGTGGCGCAGGTTGAAACGGAATCCCCGTCCATGGCGCCCGCTGGGGAGTCCCGGGAGGAGCGTGTTCGTCGCGCCTTCCGGGCGATGTTGACGGCGCGGGCCCTCGAAACGAAGTTGGCGAGCCTTTACAAGGCGGGGAAGATTGTGGGCGGGGTGTACATTGGGCCGGGGCAGGAGGCCGTGAGCGCCTCGCTTGGGACGTGCCTGCGGAAGGGGCGGGATCTTTTCGCCCCCCTGATTCGCGACCAGGCGGGCCGGACGGCCTTCGGCGAGGAGATGCTGGACGCCACCCGGACCTACCTCGGCTCGGTGAAGGGGCCGACGCGGGGGCGGGACGGCAACGTGCACCGGGGCCGTCCCACCGAGGGGTTGTATACGATGATCAGCCATCTGGGGGCGATGGTTTCGGTGGTCGTCGGGGGGCTCAAGGAGCGGAAGCTGAAAGGCACGCTCGAGGGGACGGTCGGCGCGACCAGCGTTGGAGATGGCGCCACGTCCACGGGGGCGTTT
>CAYPUM010000260.1:0-5860 GCA_964413545.1 uncultured Roseibacillus sp.
GGCCACATCGGTGCTGGTGCCCCCCATGTCGAACGTCAGGACGCGCTCGAACCCGGCCCGCATTGCGGCCGCCAGCGCCCCGGTCGTCCCGCCGGCCGGGCCGCTCAGCAGGCTGTCCACCGGCCGGTAGAGCCCCGCCGGCTTCAGGGCCCCGGCGCTCGTCATGAGCGAAAGACAACCTCCGCCCATCCTCCCGGCGACCGTCCTGACGAAGCGGTGCATGACGGGCGCCAGATACGCGTTGGCGGCGGCGGTTTCCGCCCGGGACAGGAGACGCGGGCCGGGTGTCAGTTCGTGGGAAAGCGAGACCGGCCCGAACCCGGCCGCTTCCAGCAGCTCCCCCGCGAGACGCTCATGCGCCGGATTCGCGTAGCTGTTCAGAAATGATACGGCAGCCACAGTAATTCCTTCCTCCCGCAGCGCCGCGATCTCCTCGCGCAGCCGGTCCGCGTCGAGGGGAACCAGCACCCGGCCGTCGGCCCCGATCCGCTCCGCAACCCCCGCCGTGCGCTCGAACACAGGCGGCGGCGGAACCTGCCGCCGCGCGAACAGGGACGGCCGGCGCTGATCGCCGATCCGCAGGACATCCTCGAACCCGGCCGTGACAAACAGGACTCCCTGTTTCCCCTTGCGTTCCAGCAGGGCGTTCGTCCCCTTGGTCGTGGCGAGCCGGAAATCGTGGCTCGGAAACTCCCCGTCGATCCCGGTTCCCGTCAGCAACCGCGCCGCCACCACCGGCGCCTCTTCCCCCGTTGCGAGTTCCACCACCGTTCCCTCCGCCCAGTTCACAGGACGGTCGAACTCGGCGGTGCGGTCCGCTTGTTCCCAGCGCGTGACGCGCGCCCCGTCCGCCGACGCAAAGCCTTCAAGGACCCCGTCGCCGGCGCCGCAATCCGATCTCATCCGCACCCGGCGGGCGCCCAAAACCCTCTCCACCGCCGTGCGGATCCTCCCGGTCGAGAGAATCTTCACCCGCCGCTCCCGGCCGGCAGGGTCCATCCCCCACCCGTCGGTAAACGTCCCTCCGGTATCGACGCGCAGGCGCCACATCGAACCGGAGCCGGATCCACACTTCATCTCAGACCGCCCTCGAGGCAACGCCGGGCGGAGCCGCAATTCGCCGCGACCCCGCCCGACTATTACCAACGACTATCGCAGTCGGAAAGAACGGATTCGAACACCCCCCGCCCCCGCGCCTCAGACCGTGGACTCAGGTCTCGATAGCAGGCACTGAACCGGCGGCGGGGAGCGATCCCTGACACCTCGGCAAAGCCCCTCCCCCACTAACGCCTGACACATTCGGACGACTTCCGGCTTTCAATGACCCTACGCCGCCCTCGCCGTCGGGCTGTGTCGTCGCGCCAGCTCCGCTGCCACCCCCTTCACGGCCGCTCCCGGGTCGGATTCCGTGCCGGTCCCGGTGAGATAGCTTGCCACCGCCCCCGGTGTCACGCCGAGCCAGCGTTCCATCTCCTTGGGATCCACCATTCCGCCGCCCGTCTTCCGGTGGTATTGCATGGCGACCGGGACTGCACCCAAGTCCAGCCCGAGCCGTTCGGCGTGGGCCACCATCGACTGCAACGCCTCCCGCGTGCGGTGGGCATCCTCCGCCGCAAGGGAAGCCATGAATACCACCGCGTCCGCCCCGGTAAGCACCAGTTGCCCCACGGCGTGATACTCCGGCATCCCGGAGAGCGCATAGAGGCGAATCCGCAGGCGCCTTCCGTCCGGCAGATCCTCCGGCCAGAAAACCTCGGTCCGGTAGACCCGCGCCCCGCCGACCTCTCCAACCCGCACCGGCACGCCCCCAAGGGAATCCGCCACCGCCTTCACAACCGCCGCTTTCCCCGCGGCGGGAGTCCCAAGGAGGACGACCTTCACCGCCACCTCCCGCATTTCCCGCTCCATCTCGGACATCGCTTCGCTTCGGTTTGCGGTTTCAGACAGGCTTAGAGTTTGTCGAGTTCGCGCGCCACAATGATGAGCGTCTCACGAACTCCCGGCGCATACTCCCCGTCATACAACACCACCAGGGAGGTCTCCCCGGCCGTGATGAAATCAATCACTCCGTCCCCGCAACTGATCGCGATGGATTCGCCGTCGCCGAATCCCCAACGCGCAATGGCCTCCCTGAGGCCCTCAATCGTCTCCAGTTCGGTCGAATCAACCGTGGTGAGGTTGCGAATCCCGGGCAGGGCGCGCGCCCGCCGGATGATCTCCTGATGGCTCAATTCGTGGTCGACCCCGAAGATGGCCCGCAACTCGAGTTGGTGCATATCGGTGACGGGCGGCCTTTTCGGCGCCGCCCGGCGTTTTTCAGGCGGCGGCGCCGCCTTGGGCTGGCCGCGGTGTGTGTCGGCCGGAGGTCTCTGCACGGCCGCCTCCGCCTCCGGCTCCGGCGCCACCGCCCGGCCGGCGAAGTCTTCCTCCTCGGCCACCGCCGCCTCTTCCTCCCCCGCCACCGCCGCCGCCGTCTGGCCGGACGCAGGTTCCGGCGCAGTGGGCGTGGTCAGGTTCATTCCGGCAAAAGGATCGGACGGCGGACTGGCAGCCTCGCCACCCAGCGGGGCCGTCTCCAGTTGGTTCATCGGCGCCGGCCCGGGGGGAAACCCTTTCATCTCAAACCCGCCCTCCGCCTGCCGCGGGGGTCCTTGGGCAGGGGCCGCCCCCTGCGGCGGCGCTCCCCCTGAAGAGGCAATCTGAAAAGGGGCGCCCTCGGGCGGCGCCGGCCTCGATTCCGAACCCCGCCCCCCACCGTCTCCGTGACAAGGGACCCGCTGACCGCTCACGGCCTCAAACGGCGACGACCCGCCCTCCGGCGCAGGAGCATTCGGCCCCCCCACAATCTGAAACGGATTCTGCATATCGGGACCCCCGTTGGCGGGTGGCTCCCCGAAAGGATTCTCAAATGACTTGGACTGCGACATTGTTTTGGTTGGATTGATAATCAGGCTAGTGGGGACATCCGCACTTGTAAACCATATTTCTCACGTATTTTCCGTGATCTCCCGGAAAGACCCCAACCTTTTGAAAATCAGGCGTTAACAACCCTCAGGCCATCGCCTTGAGGCGCTTCAGGCGGCCGCGAATGGAGAGTTTCGCGGCGGCGCTGAGACGGTCGACGAAGAGCACCCCGTTGAGGTGATCGGTCTCATGCTGGATGGCGCGGGCCAGCAATCCGTCCGTCTCGAGGTTGATCCGCGATCCGTCGACGAGGGTGAGGCGCCCCCGAATGGCTTCCGGACGGGGCACCTTGGCCCGCACGTCCTTGATGCTGAGGCAGCCTTCCTCCTCGGCGTGGATGGCGCCCTCGCCCTCGATCTCGGGATTCATGAAGACGAGGGGCATCAGGCTCTCAAGAGCGCGCTCCTCGCCGTTGACGCGCAGGTAGGAGAAACTCCGCGGGTCGTGGGAGGTGTCCACCACCGCGAGTCGCAGTCCTTCCCCGACCTGCGGCGCGGCGAGACCGATCCCGAGCGCATCGCGCATCGTCTCTATCATGTCGGCAACCAGCTCCTTGACACGGGCGTCCACCTCCCGCACCGGCCGGCATCGGGTGCGCAGGATCGGAGCGCCGTACTGCACAATGGGACGGATCATGGCTGCAAAGGATCCACAAATGATTCCGGCGCCGTGCCAGGAAGCTTCACGCGCGCCGGAACATCCTTAATCTCGATTCCGGCTTTGGTCAATGCGTCCCATATCAGGAAAAGCTGCGCGATCGTCACCCCGCGGTCGGCCTTCAGTTCCAGCTTCCGTTCCGGATTCCTGCGCTTGAACACCAGCAGGGCGTCCTCGAGATACTCCGGCCCCGCCAACTCGTAATCGTCCAGCACGATCCGCCCGTCCCGCGTCACCGCCAACACCGCCCGCTCATCCGCCACCGTCGCCGAGGGAACTTCCCGCACCGTCGGCAACTCGATCTGCAGAATCGGCCGCGGCTTCTTCGGCTTCTTGAAGGTCGTCGACACGATGAAGAAGATCAGCAGAATCGCAAGAATGTCGATCAATGGAATGATCGGCACCGTCGGCGGCTTCTTGCGGGGATGGTGAAACTCCATCGGTCCGGTTCGCAACGGTTCCTACTGCTTGAAGAAGGCGTGCTGATGACAGGCCGAAACGACCCGGCCGAGGAGCACCTCGAGCCGCGCCGCCATGGTCTCGATCTTCCGGTGGAAATAGCTGTGGGCGATCACCGACGGAACCGCCACCACCAATCCCGCGATGGTCGTGCCCAAGGCCCGCGCAATCCCGGCCGCAATCATGGAATGATCGGCGCTCGCACCAAGATCCCCCGAGTTGCCAAACACCACCACCAGCCCGCTGGCCGTCCCCAGCAGCCCCAGCAACGGCGCAATCGTGATCACCACGTCCAGCACCGGCAGGCCGGCATGCATCTTGACGATCTCCTCCCGCGCCGACGACTGCACCGCCTCTTTCAACTCCCCTTGCGTGCGTCCCGCGTTCTGCATCGCCACCGCGCAAAGACGCGCCAACGGTGTCTCGCCCCGCTGGAACTCCAGCTGCAGTTGTCTCACCGACCCGCTCTCGAGGTGCCCTTCAAAATGTTCCACCTCCGTCGCCAGACGCACCGGCAGAATGCGCGGCCTCTGCAGCGCCAGAAACTTGTAAACGATCACGATCAAAGCCACGAACGAACACAGGCCGATGATCGCCATGAAGGCGCCCCCGTGAGACAGGAAGTCCCATGCGTATTCCACGGCGCGCGGAAGATCCTCCGCCGCCAACCAACACGGTGCATCGATTGCGGAGATCATGAACACACCTCAGAAAAGAAAATTGATCACGAGTTCCAAGGGCTCATCGTCGAGTTCTTTCGCCACCTCGCCGGGCATGGCCGGGATCGGCGCGTCCCGGATCGCATTCACCGTGAACCCCTTCTGAATCTCGCTGGCGCGCAGGACATCGATGTACCGCAACCCCGAAACCCGCCCCCTCTTGTCGACGAAAAATCGGATCGTCAGCATCCCCGGCTCGATGTGGTCGCGATAGACGATGCATTTTTTCTGCCACTCGCTCTCGAGGGCGCGGCTCACGCGGGCCTGATAGCGCCCCACGAGGGTGTTGTCGACATCAAGCGAGCTCTTTCCCTGGCGGGTGAACGATCCGAGGACCCGCGTCTTGCGGGACTCCGTGCGGAAGCCTGGTTCCGGCGGCTGGTCTTCGACGCGCTGCCGGCCCGTCCCCCCTTCCCCGCTCCGCGTGGCCAACGCTTCGGGGTCGTCCCCGGCTTCCTTCGGCCGGCGTTCGCCGTCTCCTTCCGGCCCCCGGCCTTCCTTGCCGGGGACCGGCACATGGTTGTCGCTCTGCAGGATCATCTCACGGGGCCTCCCCTCCTCCGTCGCCGGTTCCTTTTCCCGGTTGGATTTCCCGTCCGGCGGGGCGACCGCCTCCTCCCGGCCGGACGCGCTCTCGCGAGGCGCACCGGCGAGCGCTTCCCGCTCCCGCGACACGCTCGTCCGCCGTGCGGGCTCGTCGCCGGGAGTGAACTCCGAGTCAAACGTCGAAACATGCCCCTCGAAGCGCGGTTCCACTCCGTCCTGGGCCGGCATCCGCCGGATGCCGGGGTCCGGCGGGCGCCGCTCGCTCGCCGCCACCGTGTCGCGTTCCCCGATGAAGCGGCCCCGCTCGGTCTTCTCCGCCACCTCCTGCTCCGGCGCGGTCTTCATGAACGAACGCTCCTTCGGTTCCGGCGGATCCTCCGCCGCCGGTTGTTGACGCCCGATCTCCTGAACCCGTTCAAAAAGGCTCGGGCTCAATTCCACCACCACCGACTCCCCCACCACCGCCGGCGGCCCCGCCCGACCTGGGGGCTGACGAGCGCGTGGCCGCCCCGATC
>CAYPUM010000261.1:0-5826 GCA_964413545.1 uncultured Roseibacillus sp.
GTCATCACGAGTATGAGCAGCTCCTCAAGAGGCATTCCAGCAACCCCATCCTGGAGCCCAAGGACTGGCCGTACGCCGTAAATGCCGTGTTCAACCCGGGCGCCACCCGACTGCGGGACACGGAGGAGGTGCTTCTCCTGGTCCGTGTGGAAGGGCGGCGCGGCCATTCCCACCTCTGCGCTGCGCGCTCCCCGGATGGGACCAGGAACTGGGTCATCGATTCCGAGCCCACCATGCGGGCCGATCGCGAAGCAAGGCCGGAGGAGCTCTGGGGGATCGAAGACCCACGGATCACTTGGGTGCCCGAACTCGAACAGTATGGCGTCGTCTACACCGCTTATTCGCACGGCGGACCGGGTGTGTCCCTGGCACTGACCCGGGATTTCAGGAGCTTCGACCACTACGGGATGATCATGCCCCCGGATGACAAGGATGCGGCCCTGTTCCCTCGGCGCTTCGGCGATCACTGGGCGTTGATCCACCGTCCCGTGCCTGCGGCCGGAGGGGCCCACATCTGGATTTCGTTTTCTCCGGATCTGAGGCATTGGGGTAGTCACAAGGTCGTGATGTATGCCCGCGAAGGAGGCTGGTGGGACGCCCACAAGATCGGCCTCTCTCCACCACCCATCGAAACGCCGGAGGGGTGGCTGCTCCTCTACCACGGGGTGCGGATGACGGCCGCCGGCTGTTTGTATCGCATAGGCCTGGCACTGTTGGATCTCGACGAACCTTCGAGGGTCGTCCGGCGCAGCGACGAGTGGATCTTCGCACCCCATGAGCCTTACGAGCGGGTTGGCGACGTGGGAGATGTCGTCTTCCCGTGCGGAACGGTCCCGGGACACGATGGGGACACCCTGCTCGTCTACTACGGCGCCGCCGACACCTACGTATCTCTGGCGACCGCCAGTATCCGGGAGTTGCTTGAATGGCTCGAGGCGCACAACTACGTGGGAACGGCCTGATGCCCGACACATCATCCAACTCGTCGCGAAAGCGTGCCGCAGTCATCGTCGCCCACCCCGACGACGAGGTTCTGTGGTGCGGCGGCCACATCCTGCTGCACCGCGACTGGGACTGGCAGGTGTGGACCCTCTGCCGCGCCGGGGATCCGGATCGCAGGCCTCGCTTCCGGCGCGTCCTCAAATACCTCGGGGCCGAAGGTGGCATGGCCGACCTCGACGACGGGCCCGATCAAACTCCGCTCGCCGCCGAGCAGGTGGAGCAGACCGTTCTGGCCCTGATCCCCTCCGGGGCATCCTTCGACTTGCTGATCACGCACGGGCCCGGTGGCGAGTACACACGGCACGCAAGACATGAGGAGTGCAGCCGGGCCGTCACCGCGCTCTGGCGGGACGGGCGGATTCGCGCCAAAACCCTGTGGTGCTTCGCCTACGACGATGGCCAGGGCACTCACCTCCCTCGCGTCAGTTCGCAGGCCGAAATGCGGGTCGATCTCCCTGACTCGGTCTGGAAAGAAAAGTACCGGCTGATCACTGAATTCTACGGGTTTTCCGCGGAGAGCTGGGAGGCCCGCGTCACGCCGCGCGAGGAGGGATTCACTTGTCTGAAGGCGCCGGACGCCAGCGAGCGCGTCACCCGCAACAGTCAGGAGGCCGTATGAAAGTGCTGGTTCTCTACGATTACCCGCCCACCCCGGGGGGGCTTTCCACGCAGGGCGAACTCCTGCGGCAAGGCCTGTGTGAATGCGGGGTCGACACCCACGCCGCCCATTTCGAATCGCCTCAGGAAAAGGAATGGTACTACCGCTGGTTCCAGCCGGACGTGGTGGTGGGAGTCGGCTTCTGGGGTCACTCGCCACATATCGTCCTGCATCCCCAATGCTTCGGCATGACCGCAGTCCCGTGGCTGGTCGCCGACGGTTACATCGCAGCCTATCACGAAGTTCTCAATGCCCTGCCGCTCATCCTCGTCACCTCGAACTGGGTGAAGGAGACCTATGTGCGGGACGGGATCAGCAGCGAGATGATCGAGGTGCTCCCCGTGGGGTGCGACACGGATCGTTTCAGTCCTCGGGATCGTCATGATCCGAAGATCCGCGCCATCCGCGAGTCCTTTGGCGTGGCGGACGATCAGATCCTGATTCTGACGGTCGGCGGAGATGCGGCCTCGAAAGGGGCCCAGGAGGTCATGCAGGCGCTCTCCATCATCGACTCCGAGGCCCCGGACTGGAAATATGTGTGCAAGGTCTGGCCGCAACAGCGCACCGCCGCCCAGAACCAGCTCGACCTGTCGCTTGCGGCCCAACTCGGAATCGACAAGAACGTCATCTACACCACCAACATCGTGTCGCGCAATTTCATGCCGTATCTCCTTGCGGCCTGCGACATCTACGCGGCGCCCTCGAGGCTCGAAGGGTTCGGAATGATTCAGGTGGAGGCCAATGCCTGCGGCAAGCCCGTCATCGCCATCGATGCGATGGCCTTCCGCGACACGATGATCCACGGCGAAACCGCCTTCCTCGCCGGCGTGGCGCAGGAGATCCGAATCGGGGAGGCCGTCTTGGGCCACGATCATGGCTTCGAGGACGACCGTCGGGTGGTGTTCCCCCACCTTCGGACCGCGGACTACCGGGCCAGCGTGCACGACGTGGCGGAGCACCTCCTGACCCTCATGCGGGACCCCGAACGGCGGCGCTCGATGGGTCAGGCCGGACGGCAACGCGTCGTTGAGTTGTTCGACTACCGGCACGTGGCGACGCGGTTCATCAACATCGTGCAACAGCGGCTGGGCGTCGGATAAATGTGGACCAAATCGGAGCGGAAACTGGTGGACGAGGCCAAGGGGGCAGCCCTGCAGGTCCTCCTCCACAACGCACGTGGACCTCATTCAAGGCTCCCCCGGACGGCCGGGTGGGGCTATCCCGAGCCCTACACGAGGGACCTCATGCTCTCCTCGATGGGCTTCCTCGTCAGCGGTGACACGCGGCTCGTCGAGGCCTTGGAGCGAACCCTCGTGGCGTTGGCGAAGAACCAGACCACGCGTGGGCACATTCCCTCCCTCGCCCACGATCCCGGGGACCGTGGTGCGAGCGACACGACACCCCTCTTCCTGTTTGGCCTTGCCGTGTATCGCAGGGCCACCGGGCAGCCGGCCTTCCTTGAAGCAGCGGCGGACAAGGCCCTGACGTGGATGAGCTATCAAAGCCCCGACGACCTCACGATGGTCGGACAGTTGCCCACCAGCGACTGGAGGGACGAGCAAAGCGTCATCGGATACGGCCTCTACGTGAACGCCATCCACTACTGCGCTCTCCGTCTTCACGGCCGTCATGAGCAGGCCACCCAGTTGCGGGAACTCATGAACCGGCTCGAAGTCCAAGGCGAGCGGAAACAGCCGCATGTCCATGAAGGTCTCGTCGTGCGGCACAAACCCTACTATGCCCTCTACTCCTACAAGACCTACAACAGCGACCGGTTCGACCTCCTCGGCAACAGCCTGGCCATCCTTGGCGGCGTGGCTTCTCAGACCCGGTCACGTGTGATGATCCGGTGGATCGAGACCGAATGCCGCGCCCTCCGGAACGGGGGAGAACTCGCGGTCGAGTTGCCCCCCTGCCTCTTTCCATTCATTCAGCCGAGTCATCCGGACTGGCGACCCCGCTATGAAACCTACAACCGTCCCGGCGAATACCACAACGGCGGAGTGTGGCCCTATGCCTGCGGTCTCTACGTCGCTGCATGCACCGCGGCGGGGCGGCGCCGGCTGGCGGCAAAGCGTCTCCTGTCGCTCACGCACCTGGTCAAACCGGCGAGGCAGGAACAGCTCCACTGGGGATTCAACGAATGGATCAAGAGCCAGACTGGAGAGCCCTGCGGCCAGGACTGGCAAACCTGGTCGGCGGCCATGTATCTGTATGCCGCAAACTGCGTCGAGCAGCAGAAGACCCCGTTCTTCGACATGACCCGCCCCAAACCCGCCCCGTAAGCAAAGTTTCCTTGTGTCTTGCAAGACTCCCGGCCCGCCGGAAATCGATCCGGGTCCGGAGTTCCCTGCCCGGGCGCAAAAAATCGCCAATCCATCCCAACCGGGCCTGCATTGCGAGCCGAGGGCGAATTGACGCCTGCGGGCCCACGGCAAAGGCGACGATTGCCGCGATCGCTTGGCGGGCGTCGCAGCAATGACGGCCTTGGCAAAGGTGTGGTTGTAGTGTTCCGCCACCTCGCTCCTCCCATTGACATTCGTCCGCCGCGGGAGCACACTGCTTGCATGTCCGTTGCTGCCGAAAAGCTTCCGGTGCGGCTCTCCGTCGCGGAGTACCTCGAAGGCGAGTTGAAGAGCGAAGTGCGCCACGAATACTTCGACGGACAGGTCTATGCCATGGCGGGCGCCACGAGGCGGCACAATCGAGCGGCGCTCTACTTCGCTATTCGCCTCGAACAACATCTGAAGGGCGGCCCCTGCACCGTCTTCATGTCGGACATGAAGGTGCGCACCTCCTTCGTCGAGAAGGACCTCTTCTACTATCCGGACGTGGTGGTGACCTGCGATCCCGCCGACACGAACCGCCTCTACCTCGACCGGCCGAGGTTCTGGCTCGAGGTCCTTTCGGAGGACGTCAACAGGGACCGCGTCGAAAAGAACCTGGTGGCGCAACGCATCGAGTCGATGGAGGAATTCGTCCTCGTCAGTCCCGATCCCGGCGCGCCCGAGATCATCGCCCTGCGCCGCCGCGAAGACTGGAATCCCGAGATCGTCCGAAGCGCCGAGATCGAGCTCAAGTCCATGGGTCTCACCGTTTCGGTGGACGAATTGTACGCCGAACTGAGCACCGTTCCGGACTGACGGCGAGCGCGAGAGGCGATTACGACGAAAGAGGGGTCAGCTGACTTGCTGTTAACGGAGCCTACATCGATTGCCGGCGATTCCAAGAGCCCTGCTCCGGCCAAAGAAGAACGAGATAGAGGACGTAAGACAGGAGCAACACCGCTCCCTCCCATCGCTCAAGCTTGAAGCCCGTGCGCATGAGCGGGAGCAGAAGCACCGAGAGGATGAGCATCCAACCGACGTCGGCGGTGCGAATGCCTTTGGCCTCGATCGGCGCCGCCAAACCGGCAGCGCCGGCAATACAGAGGACGTTGAAGATGCCCGCGAAGAGCAGGCCCGCCTCCCAGCGCTCCAGTCCTCCGCCCGCACCGAGAAGGACCGCAAAAGCAAGGATGCTCCGAGCATCAACGGCACATCGAAGCGCACCAGCCGGGATTGCACCGACAAGGGCCGGACCAGCGCGGCGAGTCCCAGGATCACGGCGACGTTGAACAGATTCGAGCCCACCACGTTGCCCACCGCGATATCTCCCGCACCCGACAACGCCGCCTTGATCGAGACAGCCAGTTCCGGGGCGCTGGTGCCGAATGCCACGATGGTGAGCCCGACCACCAGGGGATTGAGCCCGAAGCGCAGGCCGATCGCCGCTCCACCCCGCACAAGCCCTTCCGCTCCGGCCGCGAGAATCACGAACGAAACCAAAATCAGAAAGAGCCACGAAAGCATGTCCTTTCCCCATATCTTGCCTCGCGGCTTGATTTCGTCCAGCTTCCGGGCATGAATCTCAATCCTCGGAGCACCATCAGCCGCCTCATCCCCGTCCGGCGGGTCCGGGATCCCCGGACGCCCGCCCTTTCACCTGACTATATTTGCCAACCCTGAGATCCCGGCCCGGGGCCCCGGCGGCGATCACTTCGCCGGCTGCGTCAGGATGGACAACGCCATCGCTGGCTCGGACAGCAACTCTCAGCGGGAGCGGACAATAAACAGATCCTCCCCTTCGCTCAGCAACGCCCTGAACTCCGCAGCCCCGAAGACACT
>CAYPUM010000262.1:0-5816 GCA_964413545.1 uncultured Roseibacillus sp.
CCGCAGCAAGCCCGCCAAGAAACTGAACCTCCTCGCCGCCAAACACACACGTCATACCTGCTCGACCGCGCCCCGATCCGCCGCAACCCTCACGCCGCGCGTCGCAGCAGCGCGACGAAGACACCCTGGATCTCCAGTTCGCGGGCCGGAATGAGGTCCGGAAAGGCCTTGTTCTCCGCGCGGAGATACGGCTTCCCTCTCTCGACGACATACCGTTTGAGCGTCGTCTCATTGTCAATCAGGGCCGCCACGATGTCCCCGTTCCGCGGTTCGCGAATCTCCATGATCACGGTGTCGCCATCGAGAATGTGGGCGTCAATCATCGAATCGCCCGTGACTCGCAACGCGAAGACCTTGCGGGACCGGCCCACGCCCAAGGACGCCACATCGATCGAAACACACCCTTCCGCCTCGGGTTCGACGTCCTGCGCCATGCCGGCCGCAATCCGCCCATACAACGGCACGTGAAGAACCTCCTCGCGGTCCAGTTCTTCCGGAAAGATGACCGCCCTCGCCTTGTTGGGAAGCCGCCTGATCACTCCTTTCCGCTCGAGCGCGCGCAGGTGGCTCATGGCGGCGGTCTGGCTGGCGAACTCGAAATGCGCCTGAATTTCTCGCGTCGAGGGCATCACTCCGGTCCGGCGAAAGGCCTCGTGCAGGTAGTCGAGAACCTGTTGCTGTCTGGTGGTGAGTTTCTGGGACATGCGCAAACGTCTGTTTGTTTTGATGAACAGTAATCACTCTACCACCAATGGCAAGCAAAAATGTTCGACGATTTTGCGCGGAGATTTCGCCCTTTCGGATCGGTGCGCGGGATGGGATTATCAAGCCCGATGAGACTCCGCCTGCTTTCATTTCTGATCTGTCCAGTTCTGGCGGTGGCCCTGCCGGCGTGTTCGGGTTCCGCGCCGGCACAGGGCGGCCGCCTTGCGCCGGTGGCGGCGCGGGCCGCCTTCCTCCCCGAAACCCCGCCGCCGCCGGTGGTCGCCGAGAGCGCCATCGTGATCGACGCCATCACGGGGCGCATCATGGCGGGGAAGAACCCCGACCGGCCCCGCGCCGTGGCCAGCACCCAGAAGCTCATGACGGCCCTCCTGGTCGTCGAGGACGGCCCGCTCGACAAGGTGGTGACGGTGGCCCCCGCCGACACCCGGGTGGAACCCACCAAGTTGTACCTGGAGCCCGGCGAGAAACACACCCGCCGCACCCTGCTGCAGGTCATCCTGGTGCGCAGCGCCAACGACGCCGCCATGGCTCTCGCGCGGGACGTCGGCGGCAGCAAGGAGGGATTCGCCGCCCTCATGAACCAGCGGGCCCGCTCGCTCGGCATGCGCCGCTCGCATTTCGTCAATCCCCACGGGCTGACCGAGAAGGGGCAGCATTCCACGGCGCGCGACCTCGCCATCCTCGCCCGCAAGGCCTACCAATACTACGAGATCCGTCGTTGCTTCCGCCTCCCGCAGCTCCGCTTCGTCCACAACGACGGGCGGGCCAGGACCCTCAAGAACACCAACAAGCTCCTGAAGCGTCTCCCCTGCGCCACCGGCATGAAAACCGGCACCACCGACGCCTCGGGCAAATGCCTCGTCTCCAGCGCCGAACTCGACGGCCGCGTCGCCATCGCCGTCGTCCTCGGCAGCACCCGCTCGGCCGTCTGGAGCGACTCCGAAAAACTCCTGCGGTGGGCGCTGGAAGACTCCGCCGCCGGAACCCCCTCCACCTCGAACTGACCCCACCCGATGCGCGAGCCCCCCGAGGAACTCGCCACCCTGCGGCAAGCCGGTTTGCTTCGGGAATTGCGGCGCATCGACCCCGCCGCCCCGCCGTTGATCCGGCTCGACGGCCGGGATCTCGTGAACTTCGCCTCGAACGACTACCTCGGCCTCTCGGCGCACCCGGCGCTCCGGGAAGCGGCACGCGTGGCCCTCGACCGCTTCGGCGCCGGGACCGGCGCCTCCCGGCTGATCAGCGGCTCGTTTTCCATCCACCACCAACTCGAGGAGCGCCTCGCGGCCCTGAAGAAACGCGGCGCCGCCCTGACCTTCGCCAACGGATATGGCGCCGCCGTCGGCGTCCTGACCGCCCTCGCCGGCAGGGACGACACCCTCATCCTC
This sequence comes from uncultured Roseibacillus sp., assembly GCA_964413545.1. GTDB lineage: Bacteria > Verrucomicrobiota > Verrucomicrobiia > Verrucomicrobiales > Akkermansiaceae > Roseibacillus_B. The sequence goes on from CAYPUM010000262.1 coordinate 2,115, forward strand.
GACAAGCTCTGCCACGCCAGCCTGATCGACGGGGCGCGTCTTTCGGGCGCCACCCTGCGCGTCTACCCGCACAACAACCTCGAACACCTCGAACGCCTCCTGACCTCGATCCGCGCCCGCACCCCGGCCGGTTCGCGCCTCATCATCGTCACCGAGTCCATCTTCAGCATGGATGGCGACCGGGCCGGCCTCCCGCAGATCATCGAACTCGCGGAGCGCCACGAGGCGCTTCTCCTGGTCGACGAAGCGCATGCCCTCGGCGTGGCCGGTCCCCGCGGACTGGGCGTCATCGAGGAACTCGGACTCGAATGCCGCGTCCCCCTGCAGATGGGAACCCTCGGAAAAGCGCTGGGCTCGGCCGGCGGATACCTCGTCGCCGACCGTCCCTGGATCGACCTCCTCGTCAACAAGGCCCGCTCGTTCATCTACTCGACCGCCCCTCCGCCGGCCCAGGTCGCGGCCGCCCTCGCGGGTCTCGAGGTCCTGACCTCCGCCGAGGGTGCCGATCTCCGGCACGCCCTGCGCCGCAATCTCTCGCGTCTCGCCGGCTTGACCGGGCTGCCGCCGCCTCCCGGCGCCATCGTGCCGCTTGTGATCGGCTCGAACGAACGAGCCCTGGCCGCTTCCCGCGACTTGCTGGAGGCGGGCTTCTTCGTCCCCGCCATCCGCTTCCCCACCGTGCCGCGCCACACCGCGCGCTTGCGGTTGACCGTCTCCGCGGCGCACGACGACGCCCAGATCACGGCCCTCGCCGGGCATCTCCACGCACGAGAAATCGGCGACAATTCCTCTGGCCGGGGCGCGCAAGATCCTCAATGATCCATCGCATGAATCGCTTCCTGTTTTTCGCAGCCGCCCACCTTCTTGCCAATGCCGGATTGACCGCGGCCGATGTCCCCAGGGAGGCCGACCCCAAAGCCCTCGCGGCACGGGGATTCTCCCCGCTCTTCGACGGCAAATCCCTCCAAGGGTGGAAGAAGGTCGGCGGGACCGCCCAATACAAGGTCGAAAACGGAACCATCGCCGGCTTCGGCGAAAACATCCGCGGCAACACCTTCCTGCGGACCGAGAAGACCTACTCCGATTTCATCTTCGCCTTCCAGTTCCGGTTCGTCGATCCCTCCGGCAACTCGGGCTGCCAGTTCCGCTCCCAGCAACGCGGCGGCGAGGGCCGCGTCTTCGGATACCAGTGCGAGCACGACAACAACAACGAACGCTCCTACACCGCGGGCGTTTACGACGAGGCCCGCCGTAAATGGCTCTTCCCGGGACGCTTCTCAGGAAATCTCGACAAGGAAAAATTCACCGCCCAGGGACAACGCCTCTTCAAGTGGAACGACTGGAACAACATCGTCATCCGCTGCCGGGGACGACATATCCAAACCTGGCTCAACGGCGAAAAACGCGCCGACTTCAGGGACACCGACGAAAAGGACTTCACCCCCTCCGGCTTTCTCGCCCTCCAAGTCCACGGCGGCAAGTCCGGCCACATCCAGTGGCGCCACCTCTTCCTCAAGGAACTGTGAGGAAACGACGAATGACGAAATATCCCCGGGGAAATGACGAATGACGATCATCCGCCATTCATCATTGCCCACCGCGGCGCCTCGGCCGACGCGCCGGAGAACACCCTCCCGGCGTTCGAACTCGCGTGGACGCAAGGCGCCGACGGCATCGAGGGCGACTTCCGCCTCACCCGCGACGGATACGTGGTTTGCATCCACGATCCCGACACCTCGCGGACCTGCGGAGAAAACCTCCTCGTCGCCGGGAGCACCCTCGATGAACTCCGGTCCGTTGACGTCGGAGGCTGGTTGAGCCCCGACTGGACCGGAACCCGCATCCCCACCCTCGACGAGGTGCTCGCCACCGTCCCGCCCGGCAGAAAGATCTTCCTCGAACTCAAGACCGGACCCGAAATCGTTGCTCCCCTCCTCGCCGGCCTCCGCCGCTCCCCCCTCGACGATCGGCAGATCGCCATCCTCTCCTTCCAGCCGGAAGTTCTCGCGGCCGTGCGCCGGCTCGCCCCCACCCTCGCCCTCCACTGGCTGGTGGCCTTCGGCAACCAGCCCCGCCAGGCACCCGCCGGGAACTGGGCCAGCATCCTCGACGTCCTCGCCACAACCGGCGCCACCGGCCTCGGCACCAACGACCACCCCGGCCTCTCCCGCGACCTCCTCGCCCGCCTCGATGCCGCCGGAGTCACCCACCACGCCTGGACCATCGACAACCCCGCCGCCGCCCGCCGCCTCCTCGCCCTCGGGACCCGCTCCATCACCACCAACCGCCCCGCCGCGTTGCGGCACGCCCTTCGGCTCGAAGACCCGAACTGATCTCCCCTCTGGCGGGAGCCCTCCGCGTGAGGCAGGCCTGGTGGTTCGTCAAGATTGAGATGATGGGTAGGCGGGCCGGAGGATGGATGGCTGGCAAGGCGGCGAAGCGGAGTGAATCCGTAGATTCTCGATGCTTCGCCAACGCAACCAGCGCTTCATCCCACCAGCGAATATCCGTCAGATCAATCTTGACGGCCAACTAAGTCGATGTCTGCCTGAAAGTCGATCGGGGCAGCGATGAGATTGCCCGGCAAGCTTTCGACGAACTCTTCGAAAAGCTGGGCTTGGAGATCATCCCGGTGAGTGTTTCCCAAGCCTGGGTTGCGCGCCGGGCCAATCAACTCTACGGCCGAGGTTCGGGACACAGAGCCCGGCTGAATTCCGGGGACTGCTTCGCCTGCGCCCTTGCCAGGGAAACCGGGCAGCCCCTGCTGTTCAAGGGAGAAGATTTCGCACACACCGATGTAAGACGCTGACTCGGCCGGGCGCCGGGCGGACCGTTCGCCCCTCCGGGACTCCGGCGCCGGCTCGTTCCCGCCGCGCGATCGCTCCCTGCCTGAGTCCCATCTCCGCCCTTGCTTCCCGGCCCCCATTTCTTACACCTCGCCCCACGCCTATGGCCGGATTCCTCAAGAGCCTCTACAACAAACTCTCGAACCAGGCCGAGATCGACTGGGACGAACTCGAAGCCGACCTCGTCGGAGCCGACCTCGGGGTGCGCATGGCCCTCGAAATCGTCGACGACCTCAAGGCCCTCGGCCGGACGATCTCCGCCGACGACGTGGTCGGAACCGCCCGCGCCCATATCGCCCGCGTCTTCCCCGATGACCAGCACAGCCTCGACCTCCCCGAGGACGGCCGCCCGTACGTCATCCTCGTCGTCGGTGTGAACGGCACCGGAAAAACCACCTCCGTCGCCAAACTCGGTCACCTCTTCGCCCAACAGGGCGTCCCGGTCGTCATCGCCGCCGCCGACACCTTCCGCGCCGCCGCCGTCGAACAGCTCGAAAGATGGTGCCAGCGCCTCGACCTCCCCCTCGTCAAGGGCGCCCCCAATGCCGACCCGGCCTCGGTCTGCTTCACCGCCCACCGCGAGGCCCTCGACAACGGCGCCCGCATCCTCGTCTGCGACACGGCGGGCCGCATCCACACCCGCCATAACCTCATGCAGGAACTCGGTAAGATCCGCCGCACCCTCGCCAAGCAGGACGATACCGCCCCCCACCTCTCGCTCCTCGTGGTCGACGCCACCACCGGCAGCAACGCCCTCAACCAGGCCCGCGAATTCCACAAGGCCGCCCCCCTCGACGGCCTCATCGTCACCAAACTCGACAGCTCCGGCAAAGGCGGCGTCGCGGTCTCCATCCAG